>JAHDFG010000225.1 GCA_020628265.1 Pseudooctadecabacter sp.
ACTTCAAGCCCGCGCTGCACGTCGCCTTTGGCATCCGGCAAGGTCTTGCCGTGCTCACGGCTAAGCGCTTCGGCCAGTTTGTCCATGTCGCGGTTCAACAGGCCGACGAAGGCCATCAAAACGCGCGCACGACGTTGCGGGTTGGTGGCCGCCCATGCGGGCTGAGCTTCGGCTGCGATGGCGACGGCGTGGTCCAGCTCGTCCTTGGACGCAAGCGGCACCTTTGCCTGCACCTCGCCTGTGGCAGGATTGTAGACGTCGGCAAAGCGGCCGGACGTGCCTTTGACGTGTGCACCGCCGATATAATGGGTCAGTTCCGTGGTCATGGTGATCTCCGATTTCGTTGCGCGTGCGCGCGTCTTGTTTGGGCGGAGCATAGTCTTGCATTTTCGCTGGATAAAGCGGCATATCAGCAAATCCATTTTGCATTTTTGAGGGTATTGGGATGGCCAGTTGGGACGACATGCGGGTGTTTCTTGCGGTGGCGCGGGCGGAAAGCCTGAGCCGCGCAGCGCCAGGGCTGCAGATGGATGCGGCCACGGTGGGGCGGCGGATTGCGCGGCTGGAAGAGCAGACCGGTGCCGCGCTGTTCCGCAAATCGCCCCAAGGCTACGCGTTGACCGATCTGGGGGCCCGCACGCTCGCCCATGCCGAAGCGGCAGAGGCCGCGTTGAACCGTGCCACCGAAGAGGCGCGGGGGGATCACGGAGAACTCAGCGGGCAGATCCGCATCGGGGCGCCGGACGGGGCAGCCAACTACCTGTTGCCGCAGGTCTGCGCGGCGATCAGTGCGGCCAATCCGGACCTCGATATCCAGATCCTTGCGTTGCCACGGGTCGTGAACCTGTCGCGCCGCGAGGCGGATATGGCGATAACGGTGTCGCCGCCGCAAGCGGGGCGGTTGCTGGTGCAAAAGATCACCGACTACCGTCTGCATCTTGCGGCCCGCGTCGAGATGGCGTCCGCCGTGACGGATGTCAGCACCCTCAAAGGGCAGCGGATCGTGGGCTACATTCCCGATATGATCTTTGACAAGGAACTGGACTATCTGGGCGATCTGGGGCTGGAGCGGGTGGCGATGGCATCCAATTCTGTCGCTGTGCAGACCATGGCGCTGCGCGCGGGGGCAGGGATCGGCATCGTGCACGACTTCGCGCTGCCATTCGCGCCGGAGCTGCGCCGCGTTCTGCCGGACGAGGTGTCCCTGACGCGGGCTTACTATCTGGTGAGGCACCAAAGCGACGCGCGGTCTGACCGTCAGATGCGGTTCGCCGAGGCGTTGATCCTAGGCCTGCGGGCCGAGGTGGCACGGCTGGAAAATGCTGTAACTTGACAGACATAGGGGCAGGGCGCGTAGGCTGAGGGGGTAACATAACGTCAGGAGGCCACCATGCTCGTATCCCAAATCCTTAGCTCCAAAGCGATGGACGGCGTGCTGACCTTGTCGTCAGACCAGCCTGTGACAGAGGCCGTCGCCCTGATGTCCGACAAACGGATCGGGACCGTGGTGGTCAGCAATGACGGGGGGCAGACGGCCGCGGGCATCCTGTCGGAACGGGATATCGTGCGCGAGTTGGGGAAACGCGGATCGGCCTGTTTGACAGGCACAATCGGCGAGATGATGACCTCGAAGCTGGTGACCTGTGCGGGGGGCGACACGTCGGACAGCGTGCTGTCGAAGATGACCGAAGGGCGGTTCAGGCACATGCCAGTGCTGGAGGGCGGCAAGCTGATCGGGCTGATTTCCATTGGCGACGTGGTGAAAGCACGGCTGGCGGAGCTGGCCATGGAACGTGACGCACTGGAAGGGATGGTGATGGGGCACTAGTGCCTTGATCTTCCGGCCCCTATGGGGTGTCTTGCGCCTGCACTAACGAAGAGGTCTGTCATGCGCATCGGTTTGTATCCCGGGACATTCGATCCCGTCACCCATGGGCATCTGGACATCATCCGGCGCGCCTGCACGCTCGTTGACAAGCTGGTCATCGGCGTGGCGATCAACCGCGACAAGGGGCCCCTGTTTTCATTGGAAGAACGGGTGGCGATGATCGAGGCGGAATGCGCCGCGCTGTCTGCGCAGACCGGATGCGAAATCGTGGCACATCCCTTCGAGAACCTGTTGATCGACTGTGCCAAGGATGTGGGTGCCAGCATCATCGTCCGCGGGCTGCGGGCTGTGGCCGATTTCGAATACGAGTATCAGATGGTGGGGATGAACCGGCAGCTGGATGACAGCATCGAAACGGTGTTCCTGATGGCCGAGGCCGAACATCAGGCGATTGCCAGCAAGCTGGTCAAGGAGATTGCCCGTCTCGGCGGGGATGTGTCGAAATTCGTCCCCGAGGCTGTCCGCGCCGCTTTGGTGGAACGTTTGCAAAAATGAGCCGCTGACGCGGCGCTTTTCTTGTTTGGACAATTGGAACCCTGAGCCCGCAAAACAAAAGGGCCGTCCGGATTGAGAACGGCCCTTCGGGGAGAGTTTTTCGGGTCAGAAGAAGACCATTTAGCCGTAGACGGCGCGGGTTGCGATTTTGTCTGCATCGCCCGGGAAAAAGCCCAGGTCCTCGATCGCAAGTTCGGCCGGAACGGAGGCCAGTTCACGGCGGGTGCGTTCGTAGGCGGCGCGCTTGGAGAGGCGGTCGCGGAGTGTGTTCAACAGGGTCATTGCGTATCCTTCCGATGTTCGCGTTCGTTGCTGTTGACCCAAATGTAGGGATGCTGCGGCGCAGCACTAGCCCCATGTTTGCGCTACCCGCGTTGCATTTTATGCATGGGTTTTTCATCGGCCGCACAAAAAAGGGGCCGCCCATATGGGCAGCCCCTTACAACGTGGATGATTTAGAATTTACAGGAACTTGGCCATCGCGACGGCTGTATCGCCCATGCGGTTCGAGAAGCCCCATTCGTTGTCGTACCATGTCAGAATGCGGCACATGTTGCCGTCCATGACTTTGGTCTGGTCCGTTGCGAAGATGGAGCTGCGCGGGTCATGGTTGAAGTCCTGGCTGACCAGTTTGTGGTCGGTGACACCCAGGATGCCTTTCAGCGGGCCGGAGGCTGCTGCGGCGCGGATGGCGTCGTTGATCTCTTCCATTGTGGTGTCGCGATCGGCCTCAAACGTGAGGTCAACGACGGAGACGTTCGGCGTGGGGACGCGAATGGCCACGCCGTCCAGTTTGCCGTTGAGTTCCGGCAGGACCAGACCCACGGCTTTCGCCGCACCGGTGGAGGTCGGGATCATGGACATGGCCGCAGCACGGGCGCGGTAGAGGTCCTTGTGCATCGTGTCGAGCGTCGGCTGGTCGCCGGTGTAGCTGTGTACGGTCGTCATAAAGCCGCGCTTGATGCCGATCGCGTCGTTGAGGACTTTCGCGACAGGGCTGAGGCAGTTGGTGGTGCAGGACGCGTTGGAGACGACGATGTCGTCTGCAGTGAGGGTGCCGTCATTCACGCCGTAAACGATGGTCTTGTCCGCGTCCTTGCCGGGGGCAGAGATCAGCACGCGGGAGGAGCCGTTCTCAAGATGGGCCTGACAGGCTTCTTTGGAGGTGAAGATGCCGGTGCATTCCATCACCACGTCGATGTGGGACCATGGCAGGTCAGCGGGGTTGCGGATGGCGGAGACCGTGATCGGGCCGCGGCCTACGTCGATGGTGTCGCCGTCCACTTTGACGTCGACGGGGAAGCGGCCATGAACGCTGTCGTATTGCAGCAGGTGGGCGTTGGTTTCCACCGGACCGAGATCGTTGATGGCCACGACCTCGATATCGGTGCGGCCGGATTCGATGATGGCGCGCAGGACATTGCGGCCGATGCGGCCGAAGCCGTTGATTGCTACTTTTACGGTCATGGGAGCCTCCATATTTCGGATAGACCTAGTTGGCTGCGGGGGTGCGGCCAGTGTTGGCGCTAACATCCCCAAATCAGCCGGAAGGTCAACCCATGGGGA
>JAHDFG010000226.1 GCA_020628265.1 Pseudooctadecabacter sp.
AGAACACCTTTGGTGTCGGATGTTTCATGGGCGGTCCGCAGGTCTTTGACCATCTGGTAGGGCTGCAAGACATAAGACCGGATCTGGTTGCCCCAGCCCGCATCACCAGCATTCTCGTGCACTTCGTTCACCAGCGCCGAGCGTTTGTCCAATTCCATCTGGTAGAGCCGCGATTTCAGGGCCTTCATCGCGATATCGCGGTTCTGGTGCTGGGACTTTTCAGAGGACGTCACCACGATACCCGTGGGGTGGTGCGTGATGCGCACGGCCGAGTCCGTGGTGTTCACGTGCTGACCACCTGCACCGGACGACCGGTAGGTGTCGATGCGGATATCGGCGGGGTTCACCTCAATCTCGATATTGTCGTCGACCACCGGATAGACCTTCACGGACGTGAAGGACGTGTGCCGTTTGGCAGCACTATCAAAGGGAGAAATCCGCACCAGACGGTGCACGCCGCTTTCGGATTTCAGCCAGCCATACGCATTGTGACCACTGATCTTGTAGGAAGCGGATTTGATGCCCGCTTCGTCGCCCGCGCTTTCGGATTGCAGTTCGACCTTGTAGCCCTTGCGTTCGGCCCAGCGGACGTACATCCGCGCGAGCATGCTGGCCCAGTCGCAGCTTTCCGTGCCGCCTGCCCCTGCATTGATCTCAAGGAAGGTGTCGTTGCTGTCGGCCTCTCCGTTCAGCAGGGCCTCAAGTTCCTTTTCCGCCGCCGTCGCCTTCAAAGCCACCAGCGCATCCTCGGCTTCTTTGACGACTTCGGCGTCGTCTTCCATCTCGCCCAACTCAATCAGTTCCTGATTGTCGGCCAGTGCCTGCTTGATGTTGTTGTAGGTTTCCAGCGCGTCGACCAGCGCCTGACGTTCGCGCATCAGCTTTTGCGCGGCATCAGGGTCGTCCCAGAGGTTCGGATCTTCAACACGTGCGTTGAATTCTTCCAGCCGGTGCTGGGCGGTCTCATGGTCCATCCGCTGGGCCAGAAGCACCAGCGAGTTTTCGATGTCGGCCACGACAGATTGAATTTCAGCGCGCATGGTCTTTGTCTTTCAGAAAGTGTGCAAAAGGCGGTCTAACCGATTGCCCCCGAGGGGGCAATCTACGTCAGTAGAGACCGCCCGAAGACAAGGAACCGAAAGATGCGTTCGAGTTGATTGTCGCTGTTTCGCCCGTCGACGTCGTCACACTGACAGCCGCAGGTGGCCGGACTTCATCAAAGAGCGGCAAGTCGGCCGCCATGGCAAAGCCACCGTCAAAGGTGATGCCGAAGACCGGTTCTTCGCCCACGCGGAAGCATTCGCGCACAACGTTGTCGCCCGAGGCGCTGTCGGGCAGACGGGCACCGGTGAAACGGTCGATCTTGATGAACATACAGTCCTCCGGCGCATTGAACGACCCGCCGCCATAGCGGTTGATCGCTGTACGCATGAAGCTGTTGAAGACAGGGCCACAGAGGCCGCCGCCAGAAGCAGACCGCCCCAGCGAACGCGGCGTGTCGAAACCTATGTAGCAGCCCGCCACGATGTTGGACGAGAAGCCCACAAACCACACGTCCTTGGCGTCGTTTGTCGTACCGGTCTTCCCCGCAATTGGCACGGGCAGGTTGATCGTGCTGCGGGCCGTGCCGCGATCAACGACGCCTTCCATCATCGATGTCAGCTGGTACGCGGTGACGGCATTCATCACCCGTTCACGGTTCGACGCGATGCGGGGCGCCTGCCCTGAGGGCAGGTTTGCATCCTGACATTCGGCACAGACGCGCTGGTCGTGGCGGTAGATCGTGTTGCCCCAACGGTCTTGGACACGGTCCACCAGCGTGGGCTCCACCCGTTCACCGCCATTGGCAAACATCGCATAGGCGGCCACCAGTTTGTACAGCGTGGTTTCCTCGGACCCCAGAGAGGCCGACAGGAAGGCGTTCATACGTTCGTAGACGCCGAAGCGTTCAGCGTATTCGGCGATGGTGCGCATGCCCACCTCTTGCGCCAGACGCACGGTCATAACGTTACGGGATTGTTCGATCCCTGTGCGCAAAGGTGTTGGCCCATAGAACCGGTCCGATGCGTTCTGCGGACGCCAGATTTCGCCACCGGCCACGACCTCGATCGGGGCGTCGACCACGATGGTGGCCGGTGTGTAGCCACTGTCGAGAGCTGCCGCAAAGACGAAGGGTTTGAACGCAGACCCTGGCTGACGGTTCGAATAGGCCCGGTTAAGTTCCGAGATCGCAATCTCATAGCCAAAGCCGCCCTGCATCGCGAGGACACGGCCTGTGTTCACGTCCATCGCCATGAACGCGCCCTGTACTTCGGGCACCTGCCGCAGGGTCCAGCGGATGAAATCGCCCGCCCCGTTGTCGCCCGTCATCATGCGACGGACGTGCACCACGTCGCCCGGTTCAAAGTTGTCAAAGAAATTGCCGCGCATCCATTCGATGTCACGACGCGGCACCACGGGGGCTTCATCGCCCTCTTCCCATCCCTCGATGCCAAGGATCAGCTGTTGGTCCTGAACCTCACGCACAACGGCGGGGAACCACGGGTTTTCCAGCGTGACGGTCCGGATCACAGGGGCTGCGCGCAGCGCTTCGCGCCATGCGGATTCGTCGTTCAGGGTTTCGACGGGGATGGTGACACCCGTGCCGCGCCAGATGCCAGCGCTGCGGTCATAGCTTTCAAGCTGGCGCTGCAAAGCATCGCGGGCGGCGAGCTGCAATTCCTCATCCACGGTTGCACGGATCGACAGACCCGCGCTGTCCATGTCCTGATCGGGGAACAGGTTTTCCACCTCATCCCGAATGGCCGCGGTGAAATAGTCGCGGTCGGGGCGTTCTTCCTGATAGCTGGGGAAATGCCCGCCCTGCACCGTCAGCAGCGGATCGGCCAAAGCCTCATCCAGCTCGGCCTGGGTGAGGTAACCGTTCTCGAACATCTCGGTCAGGATTTCGTTGCGGCGGGCCAGTGCACGGTCGCGGTTGCGCACGGGGTGGTAGCTGTATGGCGCCTTGGGATGGACGGCCAGAAACGCAGCCTCAGCCGCGTTCAGCTCGGTCAGCGGTTTGTTGAAGTAGGACCGCGCCGCGGCTGTGACGCCAAAGGAGCGCACACCAAGATCAATCTCGTTGAGGTACAGTTCAAGCACGCCTTCCTTGCCCAGAACCTCTTCCATGCGGGGGGCGAGGATGATCTCTTGGATTTTGCGTTCAATGGTGCGCGAGCCGTCCAAAAGGAAGTTCTTGGCCACCTGCTGCGTGATCGTGGACGCCCCGCGCAGGTTCGCGCCACGGCTGGCCACAGCCTCGTACAATGCGGCACCAATCGCGCGCATGTCGTAGCCGTCGTGGACGTAGAAGTTCTTGTCCTCGGCCGAGATAAACGCCTGTTTGACCAAATCGGGGATTTCTTCTGCAGGCGTGAACAAGCGACGCTCTTCTGCGAACTCGTCGATCACCTGCCCTTCGCCTGAGTAAATCCGGCTGATGGTCTTCGGGGTGTAGTTGGCCAGCGCCTCATACGTGGGCAGGTTCTTGCCGTACATGTAAAAGATCGCACCCAGCGTCAGGGCGGCCATGCCTGCCCCGAGGGTGAGCATCGAAAAGATGCCGCCGAAGAACGAAAAGATGAAGCGCAAAACCATTGCGACGTGCCCCGTAGTATTGGACCTCGCTTATAGGGGGATGCGGTGGTGGCGTCAAAAGAATGAGGGCGTTTTTCGGCCATTCCCCGCCTGTCTTTGCGCAAGGCTGGGATACGGGCTTGCAGCGCGGTGTCGCAGCACGCACATCCCCTATATGAGAACCCTATCCTCCCCCGACGATATCCTTGCAACTTACGACCGCGTGGCAGCCGACTTTGCGGCCCAGAGGTCCCGTATTCTGTTCGAAAAACCTATGCTGGACAGGATGTTAGGGGT
>JAHDFG010000227.1 GCA_020628265.1 Pseudooctadecabacter sp.
CTTCGCGCAGCAAACCGTGCAAAGACGCAGGCGATACATCCTCTGCGATCAGCAACACCTTGATATCGCGGGCTTTCGCAGCGCGTACGATCTCGGAGATGATGGTCAGATCGGCTTCGTCTTCTTCGTCCAGAGCAATTGCAATGAACTCCAGCTCGGACGCTTCGGGCTGCTCCAGAAACGGTAAAGCGTCCTCAAACCCAAGGTCGCCCCAGCTCTCACCAAGACATGTTTCCATGTCCTCAATCAGCAGATCGAAATTCTGCACGTCACGGCTGACCGTGCACGCAGTGATCGGCTGAGGTTCGGGCTGCAACATTGCTGTGCTACTCATTGCCATCGTCCTTTTTACCCAGTGCTTGGGCCCCTCATATTTGGACCCTCGGTGTTTCAAGGCCTCCGTGCGTTGGACACACGGGGGGCCTTGTCTTGAGTTATTTGACGGGAAAAGGGGGCAAGATTGGGGCCAGATTTGCCCATTTGTGCGGTATCTGAGGACGATCACTGGGCCGTGAAGGGCGTTGTTTCCACAAATTGTTCGGGCTTTCGGCACGAAAAAGGGCCCCGCAGGGCCCCAGATCATCCGATTTTTCCAGAGTTACTGGCCGGTCGTGATGGCAAATTCGCCACCACCGCCGCCAAGACCTGTGGGTGGCTCCGCACTGGTGACGTACTCGCGGAAGATCACCTCGGCGTAGCGGCCGTTCAGGACGGTCGGGTGGTTCTCGACGAAGCCGGAGACCTCTGTAACGGTGCGGCGGTTGCGACGCTCGCGTCCCTGCGTGACGACCAGAGGCTGCGTTTCGCCGAAGCTGACGACGGCCTCAAGACGATCGCGACTGATGCCCTGGCTTGTCAGGTACAAAACAACCGCTTCCGCGCGGCGCAGGCCGAGACGACGGTTATAGGCTGTCGAGCCCACCAAATCGGTGTGACCGTAGACCTTGAAGCGCACTTCGGGGAACTGCCGGATCCATGCTGCCTGCTGACGCAGGGTGGCGCGGGCCTGTTCATCCAGAACCGTCGAATTGAACGGGAACGTCACCATCGTATTGACTTCATTGGCAAAACGGCGGTTCAGGTTGATCGTAAAGCTGCTGGCGCCGGTCTGAACCTGCGTGTTGTTCATCGTGGCATTGCCAAAATAGCCGTTGTCGATCTCTGCTCCGGCTTCACGTGTGTTGAAGTCGAACCATTGACGTTGTCCGGACGCATTGTTGCACGCCGAGAGGGCAAGCACCGCTGCGGTCAAAGCTGCTGTCGTTTTCATTGCCCCGATTCCCATCTTAGTCGTCCAACACGTAGCCATAAGAGCCGCTGAAGTCCTGTCGCGCAACCTCGCCAGCACCGCCCTGTTGCGGTGCATTGTCAGCTGCGACCCGTCCGAAGAGGAACAGATCACGTTCGCTGGGTGGGCGGACACGGTCCGTTGGCAGGGCCAAAGCCTCACCACGGGTCGGTGTCACAAGGTGCGGGGTGACGATAATCACCAGTTCGGTCTGCTGGCGGCTGTATTCTGCAGAACGGAAGAGGGCACCAAGTACCGGAATATCACCGGCCCATGGGACCTGACCGCTCAGATCAACGAAATCGTCGGACAAAAGTCCTGCAATCGCAAAGCTTTCACCATCGCGCATCTCGACCGTGGTGGAGGTTGCCCGCGTCTTGAACGCGTCGATGGCAAAACCGTTCTGGGTAAAGCCGTTCGCAGGGTCGAGGGACGACACAGAGGCGTTCAGTTCCAGATTGATGATGTCACCGTCGACGACGCGCGGAATAAAGTCCAACTCGATGCCGAAAGGCTTGTATTCGACCGTGACCGAGCCGCCGTCCTGGCTGACTGGCACCGGATACTCACCACCGGCAAGGAAACTCGCCTCCTGACCGGACAAAGCCGTCAGGTTGGGTTCCGCCAGGGTGCGGACGACGCCGCGATTTTCCAATGCTTCCAACAGGATGCCGACTTCGACGCCACCGGCGTTGAACCCGAAGAGGAATGCGCCCGCGTTGTCGTTGCCTGCGGGCAAAGCACCGCTGAGCGTAGTCGTACGGGCTGCATCACCAACGGTTGCGCCCGTGCCAAGTGCGAGGCCAAGGTCGCCGCCCAACGTGTCACCGCCCAAAGACAGCGAGGAGCTGAGGGATTTGGAGACAGAGCGCTGCATCTCGGCAAAACGCACACGCAACATAACCTGCTGGGTGCCGCCGACGCTCATCAGGTTGGACACGCGGTCCGGTGCATAGCGGTTGGCCAGTTCCAACGCGCGATCAAGGCGCGCGATGCTGGAAACGGTGCCGGACAGGACGATCCCGTCGTTGGCGGTGCGCACTTCGATGTTTTCACCCGGCAGGATCTGTTCAAGGCGTTCCTTGAATTCCGCGATGTCAGGAGTGACGTGCACTTCTACGTTTGTGATCAGTCGGCCGTCGCCGCCCAGAAGGGTCAGCGTGGTGCGGCCCGGCTCTTTGCCCAGCACGTAGATGGTGCGGTCCGAAAGGGTCGAGATGTCTGCGATTGTCGGGTTGGCGATTGAGAGTTCCGTGAAGGGAACATCGCTTTCCACCACAACCGCGCGGTTCATGGGAACGTTCAGCGCACTTGACGGTGCGCCACGCATCACCTGAAGCGTTTCAGCAGGCACTGCCGCCGGAACGCTTGTAAAACTGAGAGCAAGCCCAGCAAGGGCTGCCTTGAGAAATCTATTCTGTGTCATTGTGACCTGCCTCTGATGTCACGCCCGAAGCGGGCTTTTCGCCCGTCATTAGGCTGACCTTGCGCCAGATTGGCATTTTTTGCAAGAATCAATGCATTGGGGACGATTCTTTATGTGGATAAACGGCAACAGGGCAACGGACGTCTTGTTGCGTCCGAAATGAGAACGCCCACGACAAGGCGCGGGCGTTCGAGTGCTCCAGATCGCATTTGTGCAATTTGGCGGCCCTGCGAGAAGGCCGCCAAACGCGTTTGCATGCGAATTAGTTCGTGCAGGGGATCGGAATTTCGACCACTTCCGCGCCACGGCGGGTGCGGATGGTGCAGACCTGTTCCGCCTCGACTTGCGGGGCTGCTTCGGGGGCAACGATGCCCAGCAGGCTGGCCTGATTGATCTCAATTGCGCCGGCAATGGTATCGTCTTCGCGACCCACCAGTGACAGGGACAGGTTGCCGGTGGCTTGGGCCTGAGCGAGCGCTGCAACCTGATCCGGTGTCACCTGAACAGTAACCGTGCGCGCAATCGTGGCGCCGGCGCGTCCGCTTTCGGCGGTTTGGTCAACGGCCACAAGCTGAATGCCGGCTTCGATCAATTTAGTGACGTCGCCGTTGCCGCCGCCGTCGATTCCGTCAACGCGACCTGTCCAGTAGACATCAACGCGGTCACCGGGGGACAGGAAGCCCGACACACCGGATGTCACGTCGACCTTGATCGCAAAGGCGCGCATGCCGCGTTCCAGCAGGGCGGTGATCCCCGCCACTTCACCCGGTTCGGTCACTTTGACCGCGATGATCGGTTCGTTGGGTTCCATCTGGCGCAGGGCCACACGGTATTCGTCCGGACCGTTGGAGAACAATTCCTCGGCGGTGCGGAAGACACCCTCGGGAAGGAAGGGTTCGGCGTAACGGATCGTGACAATATCTTCTTCGGTGATCTGTTCACCGTGTTCTACAACGCGGTTCACCGCGATCACGTCTACTGTGGGGACGACCTCGGCCATCGCGGCCCGCTGGGCGGCCAGCGCCGCGTTCTGTTCCTGGAAGTATCCTTGCACCATATAAATGGCAAAGCCTGCCAAGCCCATGCCAAGGACCAACACCAGTCCGAATACTGCTCGCATTTTATTTCCTTTCGGATCTTGCGCCGCACCAACGGCACTCACTC
>JAHDFG010000228.1 GCA_020628265.1 Pseudooctadecabacter sp.
TAGCCTTTTGGGAAGGGTGGGTTGGTTTGTGCCTATGAATTGGGCGCGAATAAAGTTATCGCGCCGCCACCACTTAAGGACGATAGAATGAAAATTGATCTAAAGAAAATGTCCCGCAAAGAGCTGGAAAAGCTCGCACAGGACGTCGAGAAACAGCTTGAGCGTTTGCGCAAGAAAGACCTCAAGAAACTCCGCCAAGAAATGGAGAAAATGGCCGCGGCCCACGGTGTGACAGTCGAAGAAGCCATGGCCATGACGCCTGCCCCGAAAAAGGCAGCCGGAAAACCGAAGTCCGCCCCGAAATACGCTAATCCAGCGGACAAATCGCAGACATGGACGGGCAAGGGCCGTCAGCCGGACTGGTTCAAATCCGCAATTGCGGCGGGCCAATCTCCGGATTCCATGGCGATCTGATTATTCCAGACGTTCAACCAATTCATCGTAGGTGTATTCGTCGGCAATAAGACCGTCATCGCCTGCGATGAATTCGGGATCTTGGGCAAGGCACCCGATGCCACAAACCTGAAACGTCACCATGTCCGCGGTATCGATATACCAAAGCCGCCCGCCGGGCGTACTGACCCAGCCGTCGATCCCCTCTTCTTCGTCGCCTTCCATATCCGTGCCGCTTGGCGTCTCGCTGGAATACTCGGTCGAGAAGTTTCCGTGTGTGTGATAGGACGCGGTGATCAAATCCAGATTGTCCGGATCGTCCGCCAAACAGCTGCTTTCATCGCCCCGCGTCGGCGGTGAGACTGCAAGCCTGCCTTCAGGTGTGAACCCGACATAGCCGCAAAACTCGATGCCTTCGGCAAAGGACATCACATTCAATTCGTTCAGCGTTGCACGGATCAGGGCCTCTTCGTCTGCCGGTTGGCCGACTGCAGGGCTGGCCGCGACGATAAGGGCGAGGGCGTTCATTTGGATCATAGGCTTTTCCTTGCTGCACGCCTTAACACTAGTAAATCCCGACAAGCCTGCAAGCAGCGCCGGACGCATTGTCCTCGGGTCTGGAACTGCGTAAACCAATCCGGATTGAACAGGAGGCTGACATGACAATTCACATCGGTGCCAACCCCGAAGACGTAGCAGACGTCGTCTTGATGCCCGGCGACCCTTACCGCGCCAAATGGGCGTCCGAGACATTTCTGACCGATGCGGTTTGCATCAACGAAGTGCGTGGGATGTTGGGCTTTACCGGCACGTGGAACGGCCACCGGGTCACAATCCAGGGGTCGGGCATGGGCATGCCGTCCATGTCGATCTACGCCAACGAGTTGATCCGTGATTTCGACGTTCAAACCCTGATCCGCATCGGGTCCTGCGGGGCCATGCAGCCAGACATCAAGCTGCGCGATATCATCATCGCGATGACAGCCACCACCTACGGCACACCCTCCTCCAGCATTTTCGGCGATCTGAACTACGCGCCTTGCGCCGATTACAACCTGCTGTCCGCCGCGGTTGACGCCGCCAAGACATTGGATGTCGGTGTGCATGTCGGCGGCATTTATTCGTCGGACACGTTCTACGACGAACGTCCCGATCTGAACGAACAAATGCAGCGCCACGGCATCCTTGGCGTCGAAATGGAAGCAGCCGAGCTTTACACCCTCGCCGCCCGCTATGGTCGCCGTGCGTTGGGTGTGATGACCGTGTCCGACCACCTGCTCACCAAAGAGGAACTACCGTCCGATCAGCGCGAACGCAGCTTTGGCGACATGGTTGAGGTTGCTCTCAAGGCCGCCTTTGCCGCGTAGCCTGCGCTTCTTTGGCTCCAAAATATCCAATCTGACATAGACAAAGGCGACACCCGTTGATGGGGGCGTCGCCTTTCAATTTTCGGACTCAAAAAGGCGCGGTAGCGCACAATTTGACAGCGCCTAGACGGTGCGTTCGACCATCATCTGCTTGATATGCGCGATGGCCTTGGCGGGATTCAAACCCTTGGGGCATGTCTTGGCGCAGTTCATGATCGTGTGGCAGCGGTACAACTTGAACGGATCTTCCAGATCGTCCAAACGCTCGCCTGTGGCCTCATCACGGCTGTCGATGATCCAGCGGTAGGCGTGCAGCAGGGCTGCTGGCCCAAGGTACCGGTCGCCGTTCCACCAGTAGGACGGGCAAGACGTCGAACAGGACGCGCACATCACGCATTCATACAGACCGTCGAGTTTCTTGCGGTCCTCGATAGACTGCTTCCACTCCTTGGCAGGGCGGTTCGTCTTGGTTTCCAGCCACGGCATGATGGACGCGTGCTGCGCATAGAAGTGCGTGAGGTCGGGGATCAGGTCCTTGACCACGGGCATGTGCGGCAGCGGGTAGATTTTGATGTCACCCTTGATCTCGTCCATGCCGTAGATGCAGGCCAGCGTGTTGATCCCGTCGATGTTCATCGCACAAGACCCGCAGATGCCTTCGCGGCAGGACCGGCGGAAGGTCAGCGTGGGATCAATCTCGTTCTTGATCTTGATCAGCGCGTCCAAAACCATGGGCCCGCAGCTGTCCATATCCACGAAATAGGTGTCCAGACGCGGGTTCTGCCCGTCGTCCGGGTTCCAACGATAGATCTGCACCTTGCGCAGATTGTTCGCCCCCTCCGGACGCGGCCATGTCTTGCCGGTCGTCATGCGGGAGTTCTTGGGCAGGGTCAGTTGAACCATGGCTGGTGGCTCCTTTCCGGGGTTAGGTCAGGCCCGCCGTGGCGCAGGCCACAGTTTCGGGGCGGGCAAGAATATTCGAAGTCAGGGTAATATTGTCGGGCGTGGCACCTTGTGCGGCCAGAACCAGCAGCTCTTCCCCCGTTGCATTGTCGATGATGCAGTTGGTCAGCACGACACCTGCCGGACCCGGCACGGTCTCGGCCACGATCGGCGCGACGACAGCTTTCGCCGCTTCACGGCCTGTGTCCACAGCAGCGACTTCCAGCGTCGCACAGGCGGACAACGTTAGGGTTGCTGCAATCGTAATGGCAAAAGTCGGTTTCATCGGTCTCTCCAAATTGGTTCGGTCACCGCAGCACTGGCGGGCGGATTGGTACAGCCCCCGTGCGGTCCAGAACACATTGCTCGTACACCGCCAAAGGATCGCGCCCGGCCACAAAGTCCGAGCTGACACCAATCTGCACACCAGCAAACGGGCCGGAGTTGCTATTGGTGCCGACGCTAACACGTCCTGTTGGCGCTTGCGCGGCCCGTGCACGCTCTTCGCAGATTTCCGCCGCCCGCTCGGGGGAGATCTGCTGCGGGGTGCAGGCCGACAACGCCACGAACATCAATGGCAGGAGGCGCACAGATACCATCAAGCTGACCGACTGATGCAGTTTGCAAAGACGCCGCCTTCTTGGGGGGTCAATGGCGGTTCAATCCGCAAGGGGCCAGCCGGAGCTGGGGGCCGGTTCAGTTCGGCAAGACAGCTGTTGATGGCGGCACGACGGTCTTCATCAGACTGGGCGTTAAACCGTTCAACCGAGCTTGGTTCAGAAGACATACAACCCGAAAGCGCGAGGGCCGAAGCAAAAACAATAGCTACGCGCATCAGAACGTCCGCTCTTTCGGTGCGATCTTCTTGAGGCTGATCCCGCCGGATTTTTCGTCCGTCAGCGGGGCTTCGATCACGGGACGGTAGCTGAGTTTGACCTTTGCACCGTCCACATGGGTGATCGTGTGCTTGCGCCACTTCTTATCGTCGCGTTCGGCATAGTCCTCATGGGCGTGGGCGCCGCGGCTTTCCTTGCGGGCCTCGGCACCGACCACGGTGGCCAGCGCGTTGGGCAGCAGGTTCGTCAGTTCCAGCGTTTCCATCAGGTCAGAGTTCCACACAAGGCTGCGGTCGGTGACTTTCAGGTCGCCTTCCTTGCCTGCGATGG
>JAHDFG010000229.1 GCA_020628265.1 Pseudooctadecabacter sp.
CCGATCTTTGCTGTGAACCAATGGTTGAAGGCCAAGACCGGCGGCCCACCCGAAAGGCATGATCCATGATGTTTCAACGCGACCATCGGCAAACCTCCCACGCACATGCGCAGGCCTACGCTCGATATGAGCTTCTCTACACCTTCGTGGATTTCGCCGCTGCGTTGCTGTTCGTTGTGGGGTCCGTTTTCTTTTTCTACGACAGCCTCACCTACGCAGGGACGTGGCTGTTCCTGATCGGGTCCATCCTGTTCGGGTGCAAACCCACGATCCGTCTTGTGCGCGAAGTGCGGCTGGCGGCGATGGGGCGACCGAAGGATTCGGAGCAGCGCTAGAACAGCAGCCGTGTCTTTCCCCTGCCGCGCCAATCCGCTACACCGCTGCCAACACGTATTCCGGCAGGGACCTGACCCATGAAATTCACCCTCTCTTGGCTGAAAAACCACCTCGACACCGACGCCAGCGTCGACGAGATCGCTGATACGCTGACCGACCTCGGGCTTGAGGTTGAAGGCATCGAGAATCCGGCAGCTGCCCTGTCCGAATTTGTCATTGGCACGGTAAAATCTGCCGAAAAGCATCCCGACGCGGACAAGTTGAAGGTGTGTCAGGTCGACTACGGCGAAGGCGAAACCCAGATCATCTGTGGTGCCCCCAATGCGCGCGAAGGCATCACTGTCGTCGTCGCCCGTCCGGGCGTCTACGTGCCCGGCATCGACACCACCATCGGTGTGGGCAAAATCCGCGGGATTGAATCCCATGGAATGATGGCGTCAGAGCGTGAGCTGGAACTCAGCGACGAGCATGACGGGATCATTGAACTCCCCGCCGGAGAGATCGGTCAGACCTTTGCCGATTATTTGGCAGCTCACGACCCTGCAAAGATCGATCCGGTGATCGAAATTGCAATTACTCCCAACCGCCCCGACGCATTGGGTGTGCGCGGTGTGGCCCGTGATCTGGCGGCGCGGGGCCTGGGCACACTTAAGCCGTTGACGGTTGATCCGGTGCCCGCGACCTTCCCTAATCCTGTCAGCGTCTCGATCGACGCGGACACTGTTGATCAGGCCCCCGTCTTCTTTGGCCGCTACATCAAGGGCGTCAAGAACGGCCCGAGCCCTGCTTGGCTGCAGCAAAAGCTGAAAGCGATTGGCCTGCGCCCCATCAGCTTCCTCGTGGATGTGACCAACTGGTTCACATACGATCTGAACCGTCCGCTGCACGTCTTTGACGCTGACAAGATCACGGGCAACAGCCTGCGTCTGCACAAGGCACAGGGTGACGAAACGCTCGTTGGATTGGATGACAAGGAATACACCTTCCCAGAGGGTGCCACGGTCATTTCCGATGCCGAGGGGCCGGAATCCATCGCGGGCGTCATGGGTGGGCTGCGCACAGGTGTCAGCGATGACACCGTCAACGTGTTCGTCGAAGCCGCCTATTTCGACCCGATCCGTACCGCCTACACAGGCCGCGCGATGAAGATCAATTCCGACGCGCGCTATCGGTTCGAACGGGGCATTGACCCTGCCTTCACCCCCGAGGGCATGGAACATGCTGTTCGTATGATCGTCGACATCGCCGGTGGTGAGGCGTCCGAGGTCGTTCAGGCTGGCGAGATCCCCGACACCTCCCGCGCCTATAAACTGGACACCGACCGGTGTTCGTCGCTTGTGGGCATGGACATCGCCGCTGATACCCAACGCGCCACGCTTGAGGCGCTTGGTTTTGTGATGGACGGCGATATGGCGCAGGTTCCCAGCTGGCGGCCTGATGTCATGGGTGAGGCCGATCTGGTCGAAGAGGTTGCGCGTATCGCATCCCTGACCAACCTGCAGCCCATCCCGATGCCCCGCGCTCGTGCCGGTGTGCCTGAACCTGTCCTGACGCCGATGCAAAAACGGCTGCAGATGGCGCGGCGCACAACTGCTGCGCTGGGTTACAACGAATGCGTGACCTACAGCTTCATCGACAAGGCGGCGGCAACGCTGTTCGGCGGCGGTGATGATGCCACGATGCTGGCCAACCCGATCAGTTCCGAAATGTCGCATATGCGGCCCGCGCTGCTGCCCGGTCTCTTGCAGGCTGCGGCCCGCAATCAGGCACGGGGTCAGACCAACATGGCGCTGTTCGAGGCAGGCGATGCGTTTCACGGCGGGGAACCTGGCGAGCAGCATACGCTTGTGACGGGCATCCTTGTGGGTAAGACGACCGGTAAGGATGTGCATGGGGTGTCCCGTGACGTAGATATCTACGACGCCAAAGCCGATGCCGAGGCGATCCTTGCTGCCATGGGCGCGCCTGCCAAGGTGCAAATCCTGCGTGGGGCAGGGGACGCCTGGCACCCTGGCCGTCACGGTAAAATCTGTCTTGGGCCGAAAAAGGTTTTGGGTGTGTTCGGTGAAATCCATCCGAAGATCCTGCAGGCGCTGGACGTCAAAGGCCCAGCCGTTGGCTTTACGCTCTATCCTGCTGAAATCCCGCTGCCCAAGAAACAGACGGCCAACCGCGGTGCCGCGACGATCCCCGATCTTCAGGCGGTCGAGCGTGATTTTGCATTCGTCGTCGATGTCGATGTTGAAGCGCTGACACTGGTGAATGCCGCCGCTGGTGCCGACAAGGCGCTGATCGAGGATGTCCGCGTCTTTGACGAATTCATCGGTGGCAGCCTTGGCGACGGCAAAAAGAGCCTCGCCGTGACGGTACGCCTCCAGCCGACAGACGCGACGTTGAAAGAGGCGGATATCGAGGCCGTCAGCGCCAAGATCGTCGAAAAGGTCGCCAAAGCGACAGGCGGCACCCTGCGGGGCTAATGCCCGAACGCATCCGCCAGCATGTCGAACACCAGCCTGATCTTCGGGCTGGTGTGCAATTCGCGGTGGGCCACCAGCCAGATCGGGAAGGACACCTCCAGATCATCGGGCAACAGTCTTTCCATATCGGCCGCCTTGGCCCCAACCGTCGCATCCATGGGGCAGATGCCCAGTCCCGCCCGCCCCATTTCCCAAGCGACGACCCCGTCCTCTGACGATACGGGGAAATTCTCGGGCGTTAGCGCGATGCCCAAGCCGTTCATGTATTCGATCATCCGGTCCGTGTCTCCGTAGGACACCCAGTCCATTCGGGTCATATCGGCACGGGATTTCGGGCGGCCGACACGATCCAGATAGTCTTTGCTAGCGTAGAAATACCCGTCCGCCTCCCTGACCATCCGCGCAACAAGGTCCGGCTCTTCGGGGCGCATGTGCCGGATGGCGATATCCGCCTCCCTGCGCATAAGGTCGGAGATGTCGTTTGTCGCGACGACTTCGACTCGCAACTGTGGTGCGCGTTTGCGCAGTTCGCGGATCACCTGAGGCAGCCGGTTTGCGGACATCACATCGCTGGCCGTGATCTTGACCCATCCCGTCAGGTCCGATTTCTGCCCCGTTGCTGAAAGGCTCGCCGCTTGTGCGGCAAGTCCCATCTGCTGGACATGTCCAAGCAATTCACGCCCTGCCTCGGTCAGTTCCAACCCGCGACCGACCCGCTCGAACAGCAGAAGTTGCAAATGGTCTTCGAGGGCTGCAACCTGACGGCTGAGCGTGGGCTGCGTCAGGCCCAACCGCCGTGCGCCTGCGGACAGCGACCGTTCCTCAGCGGTGGCCAAAAAGGCCCGCAAGTGGTTCCAATCCAGCCGGTCTGCGTCAATATCCATACGAAAACGTATAGATATCTTGCGAATTTCGTCAATTACCCACTGTTCTATGCATTGATATAGAGGTGGTGACAAAGGAGACCACCATGGACAACGCAGCATTCTGGGACAAGATCGCGCCGAAA
>JAHDFG010000230.1 GCA_020628265.1 Pseudooctadecabacter sp.
ATGCGGGTGGGCTGTTGTCCGTCCTCCAAATCCACCTGACGCGCGAAATGCGTCGTGAAGCCGAGGGAGGAGAGGGTTTGCGTCATGGGGTGGATCATACCGGTTACGAGGACTCCGCGAAAGCGATGCTTTCGCTCTGTCCTCAGCGTCGTCTTTGCTGCGCAAAGCACGACGGAGGTGAGAGGTTGGACATCGACCCAAGTGGGGCTCGTTGTGGCTGCTTCCTTCCGGACCTGACCAGGTTGGCGAGGCACTTGCCCGCGCCAACCTCTCAAGGGCGATATAGGCCCTGCGGGCGGCGCATGCAAGATACAGTCCAGCTTGCCCTTTGACGAAACACATGCCACGTCACGCCCATGAGACACGCAGAACAGGTTACATTCGGCGGCTCCGGTCTTGATCGGGCGGCGCACCTTCGCAGCGACATTGCGGCGACGCAGGACCATCCTGATGCAAGGGCGCTCGTCCTGTGGCAGGGCAAACTTCTGATTGAAGAAGAAACGCGGGCGGCGCTGCGTGTGCCTTTGGATCATCCGGTGATGGCCGATGCCTCTGCGACCCGCCTGTTTCTGGGGCTGGATGATGCCGGCCCTGTTTTCGCAGTGTCCTTGGATCACTGGGACCCCGAGATTGCGGAAGAAGACGACATCACCGCATTTCTTGATCCGTCCGAACAGCGGCACCCTTTGCTGGACGGCGGCGTGTTTGCAGAATTGCGGGTGATCATGACACAGCTGTCTGCCCGCGACGCGGAACTGGCAGCCAGTGCCAAGTCAGTTCTGGCATGGCACGACTCCCATCAGTTTTGTTCAAACTGCGGTGTCGAAAGTGAAGCCGCCGATGCCGGATGGCGCAGGGCCTGCCCGTCGTGTGGCAGATCGCACTTCCCCCGCACCGATCCCGTGGTGATCATGTTGATCCTGTCGGATGACGATGTGTTGGTCGGCCGCTCGCCCGGTTGGCCAGAGGGCATGTATTCCCTTCTGGCCGGCTTTGTTGAACCCGGCGAGACACTTGAGGCCGCTGTCCGCCGTGAGGTCTTTGAGGAAGCAGGCATAAAGGTGGGCGAGGTATCCTATCTGGCAAGCCAGCCGTGGGCGTTTCCGTCGTCTTTGATGGTCGGGTGTCTGGGGTACGCTACCTCGACCGAGATCACGCTGGACCCGAATGAGTTGGAAGATGCCCGCTGGGTCAGCAGAGCCGAGATGCTAGAGGCCTCACAAGGGGATCATCCGACACTCAAGCCTGCCCGAAAAGGCGCCATCGCGCACTTTTTGCTAGAGAACTGGCTGAATGATACGCTAGATTAAGGCAACCAAGTCAAAACGGGTCGAAAAGGCCGAAGAGCAGGCGGATTACCATGGAACTAGCGACGCGCGAAGATATCGAAGCGCCGATTGATTTTGTATTTGAACAGATTACAGATTTCGCCACGTTCGAGCGTTCGATTATGCGGCGCGGCGGGGATGTTGAGCGTTTGTCCGGAGATGCGACTGCAGCGGTGGGCACCAGTTGGCAGGTCAAATTCATGCTGCGTGGGGCGGAACGCCATGCCAAAGCGGAAATCGTCGAGATTGACCGCCCAGGCATGTTGGTGTTGGCCGTGACATCAAAGAATGCCGACGCGGATATGAAGATCGAACTTGTTCCGCTGTCCCGCGCGCGGACGCGGATCAACATTCGTGCGGAAGCCACGGCCAAGACCATTCCGGCAAAGCTGTTCTTCCAGTCGCTGAAATTCGCCCGGCAAAAGACGCAGGCCCGCTTCAAGTCGGTCGTCGCCAACTTTGCCGAAGACGTCGAGGCAAAGTACCGCGCCTGAGTTTATGCGGTCTCGTGCCGCCGCGCGGCTGCGGGAAAGACACCCATCAGACGAATGTCCGTGGTGAAATAGTCCAGCTCTTCCATGGCCAGTTGCACGTTGCGGTCGTCGGGATGGCCTTCGACCTCGGCGTAGAACTGTGTCGCGGTGAAATGGCCGCCAACCATATAGCTTTCCAGCTTGGTCATGTTCACACCGTTTGTCGCGAACCCGCCCATCGCCTTGTACAGGGCGGCAGGAATATTGCGGACACGGAAGACGAAACTGGTCACCATTCCGTGGTCACCGCGCCGTTTGAAATCAGGCTCACGGGACATGATCAGGAACCGTGTGGTGTTGCGGTCGTGGTCTTCGATATGGCGGGCCAGTACGTCCAGCCCGTAGATGCCCGCGGCCATTTCCGAGGCCAGCGCGCCTGCGGTCATGTCATCTCCTGCAGCGACATCCATGGCAGCGCGGGCGTTATCGGGGCTTACGACTGGGTGGATGTTGTGCTGACGCAGGAATTTGCCGCATTGGGGCAGAATGACAACGTGACCGGCGGCTGTTGTGATGTTGTCCAATGACGCGCCGGGCTTGCCCAGCAGGTTGATGTGCACCCGCACAAAGGCCTCATCCACGATGTGCAGGCCGCTTTCGGGTAGAAGCGTGTGGACATCGCCGACACGGCCGTAAGTCGAGTTCTCGACCGCAATCATGCCCAAATCAGCATCGCCGGACCGCACGGCCTCGATTGCGGCCTGAAAGGTGGGGCAGGGCAGCGGGTCATAATCGGGCCGTGCTTCGACGCAGGCCTGATGGCCGTAGGCACCCGGCTCCCCCTGAAATGCGATGCGTTTGGTCATCTTTGATCCCCCGTAGACCCGCGAATGCACCTCATCTGCGCAAAATGGGCATTTGGTCGCGGTGCTACACCTTGATCATTGGCGGGGGAAGCGGATACATGGCGCGTGAATCGGGAACAAGATGGAACGCGACATGTTCGACACAATGACAATGACCAAAGTCCTTGGCGCCGTATGCGGCACACTTTTGGTTTTTCTGCTGGGCGGCTGGGCCGCTGAGACGATTTACCACTCCGGTGGGCACGGTCATGGTGATGATCACGTTGCGGGTTACACCATCCCTGTCGAGACGGCTGATGCTGGCACTGAAGAAGTCGAAGAAGGCCCCTCGTTCGAGGAGGTTTTCGCAACCGCGTCTGCTGCGGATGGCGAAGGCCAGTGGCGCGCCTGCTCCGCCTGCCACGCGCTTGAGAACGGCGCGAACGGCGTCGGCCCTCACCTCTTTGGTGTGGTAGGTCGCGATGTGGCCTCTGTTGACGGCTACAACTACTCCGGCAGCCTGATCGCTGTGAACGATGTCTGGACACCGGAAGAACTGAACGCCTTCCTTGAGAGCCCCCGCAACTACGCGCCGGGCACGGCAATGGGCTACAACGGCATGCGTCGCATCGAAGACCGCGCGAACCTGATCGCCTATTTGCAGACCATTGGCGGCTAAGTCCGCAACAATAGAATTGCCAAGGGCCGTTCCATCAGGGACGGCCCTTTGTTTTTGGGGACAGTTCACGGGAATCTCACGCATTCTCAACTTGCATGTTCGACAACCGCGCATTTAGCTTCATGTATGCAGGAAAGCCGCTGAAACAGGAGCACTACATGACACGTCGTCCCCAAAGGTCCGCCCCCGCCAAAGCACTAGCGCAATCGCTTGGTTTATCGAAATGGGGAATGACCCTTGCCGGATCGCTTTTGTTGATCGGGGCGGCTGGACTGGCCTTGGCGGATAGCCACGAAGAAATCATCGTCAGCCATGGCTACACCAACTTTGGTGAACTGAAATATCCTGCGGACTTCGCGCACCTCGACTATGTGAACCCCGACGCCCCCAAGGGTGGGGAAATCAGTGTCTCTGTTCAGGGCAC
>JAHDFG010000231.1 GCA_020628265.1 Pseudooctadecabacter sp.
TCGCACAGACGATCAGCGCGTCGACCCCATAACGCGCCTCAATCGCGTCAAGGGTGCTGCGGTGACGCGCAAAAGCCGCGCGCCCTTTGGCGATGCGTTCGTCGGATGCCGCAATTGAAAGATATTCCTCAAGTGTGCGGCGCGTCTGGATCTGGGTCCGGTCGCGCGTGACCACACCGGGGATATAACCCGCCTCAGCGAAGGCCGCCGTTAGAACCGATTGAGAAATCCCACGACTTCGGGCGCGGGGCTGAAAGTCCGCGACCCAGCGCGCAAAATCCGCGCGTTGAACGGGGATCAGGTCGGGCGGCACAGCGGACTGGGCAAACGCCAGTTGCCGCGTAGGCGTTGGGATACAAGCGGATAACGTCAGGGCCCCAAGGGTCCCCAGCACAAAACGACGGGATACTTTCATAATGCAACCGACGGTAATACGCCTCAGCCGCGAAGCAAGCCGCCTGCCCTGATCGGCCCGTTTCCGGCCAACACTTGCCGATTGGGAAATGGCGAGCCGTGGAGGACTCGAACCCCCGACCTGAGAATTAGAAGTTCCCTGCTCTAATCCAGCTGAGCTAACGGCCCGCACCCGCCCCTAATAGCGGGGCTTCCTTACCGACTTCAAGCGGCCCTTTCGCGTTCCAGCTTGCGGTGATGCATCTGTTTGATCTGTTTCAGGATCTTGCCCTGAACATTCTCGCCCCGAAGACGTTCGATGGCCGATTGATGCCAAGCCACTGATGCCTGATGGAGATCTGCCAGCGCCTTGTCTTGCAACAGCTCATCCACGGCGGCCTGAACTTCAGGTACCCATTCAAACATGCTTTGGTCTTCGACAAGGTTGTCATCGTACTGGTTCCAGTACTGCCGCCAGTATTTGACCTCTTCTGTCACCTTGCGGTTCGCATCGCCCCGTTCGGATTTGACCAGAAAATTCTCCATTGACCGAAGCGCATAATGGTTGAGTTGAACAAGGTCGTTGCCGGAATGGGCACCCTTCGTGGACTTCAACGTGCCGGTGTAAAGCTCAGGCGGGATCGGATCGCCGCTGCCGTTGACCCAGACAAGGTCCTTACGGCTCACTTCCGGTGAATGGTTGCCCATGCGCTCGAACGCGGCGCCCCCACGGGTGATGGTTTTCACGCCTCGGGCGCGGTCCCAGCCGTAGTAACTGTTGTCGGAGGCCATAGCGCGATCAAACTGTGCCATGATCAATTGGTCGGGATCATAGGTCTCGATCCCCGCACAGCCGAAATTCCGCTGGTTCATGGAAATGAAATCGGCACCCTGCACCTCGCCCAGAAGGTCGATCAACTGACGTCCACCCGTCTTGATGCAGATAAACTCATCCACATCGAAACTGACAAACCAGTCGGACCGGCGCAGCCGGCCCATCGCATCAACATAGGCCATCGCGGCCCAATGATGCCCGCCTTCCTTGCCCGTGACACAGGACGGGTTCGGCAAATGGCGCACATGCCCCATCTCGTCCAGCCGCTCAAGGATCAGGTCGGTCCCGTCGGAACAATCGTTGGTAAACACAATGAAATCATTGATCCCGACCAATTGGTGATAAGCGAGCCACTCAAGAATGAATGGCCCCTCGTTTTTCATCGGGGTCACAGCGGTGATGCGCATCTGCCTTGCTCTCAATTCATGGTCTCTGACGGACCTATTGATGAGAGGTTACCATAGCGTGCACGGCATCACCAAATCGAAAGCCGCACACTGGACCAATATTCAGGCCAGAGTGATGCAAAATCAGCTATTTGAAAGCAGGACAATCAAACGGATCGGCGCATGTTGCGGCTTGGCTTCCGTATGAAGTCGGTCAAAGTGGCAGACGTCAGTGGGTCCACGCCCCACGACGGTTCGTCGCAAAATTCTCGCCATAGCCACCAGCGCGGATGTTCACGCCGCGCTTCTTGGGCTCCTGCACGACCGCATCAATGCCGTGGTCTTCGGCATAGTCCAACGCGGCTTCCTTGGTGTCGAACGTCATCTTCACCTGCGTCTGCGTATCGCTGGATCCGGTCCAGCCCATCAGCGGATCGACCTCACGTGCGGAGGTCTGGGCAAACTCCAGCACCCAGTGCTTCGTCTTGGCTGTGCCAGACGACATGGCGGTCTTTGCAGGCTGATAGATACGTGCGCGCATGAAAAGGCTCCCTTGGCTGCGGGTTATATCGGGGATTCCGTGGCGTCTTGCAAGACTTTGCGCCGTTGCAAAATGGTGGGGATTTAAACAGTCTTGCTGGTTCAGAAAGCGGAAGGAATGCACATGCGTGGTGTGAAGCTGATCGGACATGGCGGGCCGGAGATGTTGGTCCACGACACGGACCTGCCTGTGCCGGAGCTTGCCCCGACAGATGTGCTGATCAAGGTGGGGGCCGCTGGCGTCAATAACACTGACATCAACACGCGGGTTGGCTGGTATTCCAAGGGCGACAACGACGCAGACGACGCCGCATGGACGGGCACGCCCCTCGGCCTGCCCCGCATCCAAGGCATTGATGCGGTCGGAACGATCACCAAGGTCGGCTCCGCCGTCGATCCCGCCCGCTTCGGGGAACGCGTGTTGGTCGAACCATGCCTGTACCGTGCCAATGGCCAAGACTTGACCACACCATGGTTCTTCGGATCAGAGTGCGACGGCGCTTTCGCAGAATACTCCAAGGTCGACAGCCAGCACGCGCACCGGATCGACAGCGACCTGACGGACGTCGAACTCGCGTCCTTTCCATGCAGCTATTCCACGGCAGAGAACCTGCTGACCCGCTGTGGCACGGGCGAAGGCGATACCGTGTTGATCACGGGGGCTTCCGGTGGGGTCGGATCGGCCGCCGTGCAATTGGCCCGCGCCCGCGGGGCCCGCGTTATCGCCATCACCAACCCTGCGAAACAGGCGGAACTTGAAGCCCTTGGCGCGTACCGCACCCTGACCCGCGACGCGGACCTTGTGGCGGAACTGGGCCGCGACTCTGTGGACGTGGTTGTCGACCTTGTGGCCGGTCCGGGCTGGCCGCCTCTGCTGGATGTGCTGAAACGGCACGGGCGCTACGGCGTCTCGGGTGCGGTTGGTGGACCGATTGTCGAACTGGACGTGCGCACGCTTTACCTCAAAGACCTCAGCTTCTTTGGCTGCACCGCGCTGGACGCAGACGTCTTCGCGGGCCTCGTCAAGCGGATCGAGGAGGGGCAGATCAAGCCGCTGGTCGCAGCAACCTTCCCGCTGGAAGAGATCAACGCCGCGCAAGAAGCCTTCGCCAAGAAGGGCTATGTGGGCAAAATCGTCCTGACGCTCTGACCCCCTGACAGGCTGCTGACACAACCCTGTCAGCAGGCCCCCTTGAACCCGTGCGCCAAGGCGTCACATATGGGCTATGCCTTATGCCCATTCCGACAAAACCGCCGAGACACCCACCTACCTTGCCAATCCGGCAGAGGACGTCCGCACGCGTGAAAAACTCGAAGGCGGCAAGGCCTTCGTCCTGAACACCGAGTTTGAACCGGCAGGCGACCAGCCCACCGCGATCAAGGAACTCAGCGCAGGCGTGCTGGATGGCGAGCAGGATCAGGTTTTGCTGGGCGCGACGGGCACTGGCAAAACCTTCACAATGGCCAAGGTGATCGAGGAAACCCAGCGCCCCGCAATCATCCTTGCGCCGAACAAAACACTCGCCGCACAACTCTACGGGGAATTTAAGGGATTTTTCCCCGACAACGCGGTCGAGTACTTCGTCAGCT
>JAHDFG010000232.1:0-1172 GCA_020628265.1 Pseudooctadecabacter sp.
TCGAGAAGGAAAAGCAGGTCCAGATGGACATCGCACGGGAATCCGGCAAGCCGGAAGCCGTGATCGAGAAGATGATCGTTGGCCGCATGAAGAAGTTCGTGGCCGAAGCAACGCTTCTCAACCAGTCCTTCGTTGTGAACCCCGATGTGACCGTTGGTCAGGCTGCAGCAGACGCTGGCGCAACGATCACCGGTTTCGCCCGTCTTGAAGTGGGCGAGGGGATCGAGGTCGAAAAAGAAGACTTCGCTGCCGAAGTGGCCAAGGCCGCTCAGGGCTAAGCACCTGTTTTCAAACAAAAGAAAGGCCGTCCGTTGGGGCGGCCTTTTTCTTTGGCTGGTGTGCGGGCCCACCTTGGGAGAAGGCAGACCCGCCAGACGCGCATCTCAGGGACGGTAAGCAATACGCGACCGTTTGTTGTGCCGATCTGGAATGAGCCTAGCCCACCCAGACCGGCGTCCGGTTTCCCGGCACGGCCATCAGAGCCTTGAAATACCAAGGGGTTATAGCCGCTGTTCCCAGGCCTTAGGCCACCACTCACGGAACATCCTTAGTTTTGCATTTCCCTTAGGTAACCCCCAGTCAGGGAATCCCTACCTTCAGTAATTTTAAACCAAACGACGCAAGGTCGGATGCAGTTATCTGTCGTCTGCGGGTCAAGCCGCTTCTGCGTCAATGACGAACATCTGGTTATAAAATGCTGCCTTTAGAACAGCTTGCGCCGTTGTCTCAACGTCCAATGCCTCCCGTGCTAGGCGGAGATGCTTTTCGATTGTCGCTGGCGTAAGATCGAGAAGGATTGCGATGTCCAGCGTCGTCTTCCCATCGCCAACCCACTGCAAAACCTCACGCTGGCGCTTCGTCAGGCTACGCTGGCTGTAGGGCAGGGTCTGGATTTTCAGATGCATCACGTTGTTCATCACCGTGATGTCTTCGCCATGTTCCGCCCAAACTGCTTCGACCTCATCCTGTGTCATGCCCGGTTTCGCGGTCAGCGCAATTGCACCCTTGGTCCGCTCCGATACGCTGAGAAAGCTGATTGTGTATCCGGCCGTGACGTTCTGGCTGAGATTGAACGCGACAGCTGTCTTTTCTTCCTCAGTCAGGTTGCCGGGCTGCGCCATCCATGTCCAGCTGCAGGGACCCGTGTTGTTCAAGGCCCAGCGGATCATCGG
>JAHDFG010000232.1:1272-3738 GCA_020628265.1 Pseudooctadecabacter sp.
ACGTCGCCGTTCTCGTCAAAGTCCTGGTTGCCAGCGGCACCTTCGTAGTTGATGTCCTCACCCGCTGCGAGAGCGGCTTTGGCTTCAGCCCACTGCCCCGGCAGGATCACAACACCCGGAGGCGAGGAAATCGCACGCAGGCTTTCTGCGATGGCAGCACGGTCATCTGTGCCAGCGTGTTCGATCGCCAGCGCCATCATGAATGCCGCGTCGTAGCCGTTGGGTACGAAAGGATCGGATGCAGGCACGCCAGCAGCTTCTGCAATCGCAGCCCAAGCGCCGAAGGCATCAGTGGTCGGGTCAGAGGCAGAGGTCGTGAAGGTCACGTTGCCGAGGTTTTCAGCGCCGATCTGCTCGATCACTTCGTCAGACAGCATGCCGTCCGCACCGATGAAGCTGGTGAATGCGCCGGTTTCCAGAGCGTTGCGCATCAGGGTGATGCCGCCGGAGCCGTAGTAAGCGAACAGCGCGAGGTTGTCGGAGGTCGCACCCAGCGTCGCAACTTCGGCGCGGTAGGACGCTTTGTTCGGCTCGGCGGCCTCATTGGCAGTCACGGTGCCGCCCATGTCGGTGAAGGCCTGCACGAAGACTTCTGCGATGGCAGCGTTATAGTCGTCGTTTGCATAGGACACGGCGATGTCGGTCATGCCGTTGGCCATGGCGAGTTCCGCCAGTGCCACACCCTGATAGGCGTCAGACGCTGCGGTCCGGAACACGAGGTCGGTGCCATCTTCCATGGTGGAGATCGCAGGAGAAGATGCGGACACGGACAGTGTCAGGACCCCTGCCGGGATGGATACGGATTCAGCCTGTGCGATGGTTGCACCAGAGCAGACCGGACCGACGATGGCGGACACGTTGTTGACGTTGATCAGCTTGGTGACAGCGTCGACCGCTGCGGTCGGATCGCAGGCAGAGTCAGCGCGCACGATGTTGAAGGCCTGCCCGTCAGCGAACATGCCGCCACCGTCGTTGACGTTCTGTGCAGCCAGATCGACAGCCGCTGCGATGGGTGCCACCAGATCAGGGATCGGGCCGGTCATCGCCATTGGGTTACCGATGTTCACGTCGGCGGATGCGGAGGCTGCGATCAGGGTCGCAGTCGTCGCCATAAGGATCTTTTTCATTTTAGTCTCCCGTTGAAGCCCGCGTGTTGTCTTTGACCGATGGTGCTGCGGGCCGCACCTCCGGCAGAATCCCTTCGGGATATTTCTGAAGGATCACTTGCATCAAAATACCAATCAGCATCATACGCAAGAACCCTGCCCTTGTTTCCAGCAACGTCGGATCAAGGGTTGTGTAGTCCGAGATCAGGCCAATCGTGCCCGTGATCGCCAGTTCCGAGGCGGACCAGATGAACCAGATCAGGAACGCGCCGAGCATTGCACCACGGTTGTTGCCCGACCCGCCGGCGATCAACATCACCCACGTCAGGAAAGTGACTTTGGCCGGATCAAAGGTGTTCGTGGGCTCGATCAGCCGCAGGTGCTGGGCCAGCAGCGCACCAGCCAGACCCATGATCGCGGCACCAATCACAAAGGCCTCGATCCGGCGGTTGGTGACGTTCTTGCCTGCTGCACGGGCGGCCGGTTCGTTTTCGCGGATTGCGGTCATCATCCGGCCCCAAGGGGACGTGCGGGCACGTTCCAGCGCCTTGTAGATGATGAACATGATGATCAGGATGGTGCCTGCAAAGAACGGCTGCCACCACCAGTTCGGCAGACCGTCAAAGAAGGCCTCCCACCCTTCTGGCGTGTTGAACCACGACATGGGCCAGCTGGAATAGAAGCGTTCCTCGCTGAAATGTTCCCAAGCGCGCGGGATCTTGTTGATGCCGCGCGGGCCGTTGGTGATTTCGGTTTCGTTCTTGAAGATCAGTTTGATGATCTCGGCGATGCCGATGGTTGCGATGGCCAGATAGTCGGCGCGGAGCCGGATGCAGATCAGGCCGATCAGTCCTGCGATCAAGGCCGACATGGCCATTGCGACGGCCATACCAACGGGCAGCGGCCAACCGAAGCCGCCGATGTGGAAGGTGCTTTCTGCCGTCGTGAGGAGCGCGTAGCTGTATGCACCTACGGCGGCGAAGCCCACGATGCCTGCGTTAAACAACCCTGCGAAGCCCCATTGGACGTTCAGGCCGAGTGCGAGGATCGCGTAGATGCCACCCATCGTCAGCAAGGACAGGCAATAGAGGAAGAGACCAATCGGTTCCATTTAGAAGCTCCTTCCCTTGAACAGACCCTGCGGGCGCACAATCAGCATGATGACCATGATCGCGAAGGCCACGCCGGTCTTGTAGCCGGGCGACAGCAACGGCGTGTTGCCGATCCACGGATAGGCCGAAAGCTCTTCTGCAAGGCCGATGACCAGCCCGCCGAAAACAGCTCCATAGGGTTTGCCGATCCCGCCCAGAATGGCGGCGGCAAACATGGGCAGCAACATGCGGAAGCCCATCGTGGTCTC
>JAHDFG010000233.1 GCA_020628265.1 Pseudooctadecabacter sp.
TGGGAATGGTAAAGGTCTCTCATCTGCTACACACCTGTTCTTATTCTTGTGGGGCGCTTGTCTGGCGTAAATTCGCCACGGCCTGTTCGTTCATTCGGATCGTCGGTCGGTCGGGATGGCGCATATCGACAACTGCGACGTCCCGTTCCAGCAAATCTTGCGCTACGTTCAACGCCACAACGCGCTCAAACGCCACCACCGGATCAAGGGTTGGCAAGAGAATGCGCTGGCCACTGTCCAGCACCACGTCCCACCGCCGTTCGCCCATTCGCACAACGCCGCGCATCTTCGCCGAAAGCGGTCCTGCAACCGCATAAATCGCCAGCCCCTCTTCCAAGGCCTCACGCGCTCCGTCGCCGGTGATCAATGGCAAATCAGGGCGATCCGCCCGCGCAATGATCGACTGGATCAGCACACCGTCGCGGTCAATCAGCTTCAACCCGTCGGGTCCACGGAAAACAGCCACCGGCTGGCGCTGCGTGACATTGACCTGCAAAATCCCGCCCGGCCGGACCCGCAGGGATGCCTCGGCCACGGCTGGCAGGGCCGCCACAGTCTGGCGCATCTCCTCAAGGTCCAGATCAAAGCTGGAAATCGGGAATTCCACCGGAAGAACAGTGCGAATATCGCCGCTCAGGGTCTCGTCCGCGCCATCGACGGCCATCAGGTTCACCATGAACTCGTCGCGCTGCTGGATCTGCGATTTCATATCCGCATAGGCGTCGGCGACCATCTGGCGGTTTGGCTCATTGGCGAACCATCCCGCCACAAGCCCCCCGATCACCAAGGTGGGCAGGCCCACGCGCAGCAATTTGCGGAAACCCGGCGTCAGCATCAGACGCTGATAGCGGTAGCCCCATTTGCTGGGGGCCGGATCACGGCGGGGTGCCTGTTCGCGTTCGGCCTTCAGCGGTCGCATGACGCGTCCTCCACCATCCAGGTCATCAGTTCGGGGAAAGTAATCCCGCAATGGGCCGCCTGTTCCGGCGCCAGCGACGTGGGCGTCATTCCGGGCTGCGTGTTGGTCTCAAGCAGGATCAACCCGTCAAGGCCGCGCGCCTCATCCCACCGGAAATCCGTCCGGCTCATGCCGCGACACCCCAAGGCTTTGTGCGCCCGCACCGCGTAATCCATGCAGGCATCGAAAATGTCCGGCGGCACATCGGCGGGCAGCACATGGCGTGACCCGCCCGTCTCATACTTGGCGGCGTAGTCGTACCAGCCATCGGTGATGATATCCGTGACCGTCAGCGCCCTGTCGTCCATGACAGCGGTCGTCAGCTCTCGTCCCGGGGCATAGGTTTCGACCATCAGCGTTTCCGGCAAATCGGGTGCCAAGGTCGGCGTGCCATTGGCGCGGTCGGTCACAATATAGACCCCGACGCTTGAGCCTTCGTTGAACGGCTTTACCACATAGGGCGGTGCCATGACGTGATCGGCCTCGATCTCGGCTTTGGTAGCCAGTACGCTGTCGACAAACGGCAACCCTGCGGCGCGGTAAATGTCCTTGGTCTTTTGCTTATCCATCGCAATGGCCGACGCCATGACGCCGGAATGGGTGTAGGGCAGCCTTAACCATTCCAGCACGCCTTGGACGACACCGTCCTCACATAGGCGCCCGTGAAGGCCGTTGAACACCACATCTGGGTTGACAGCGGTCAACTGGTTAACAAGGTCGGGGCCTGCATCAATCTCGACCACGTCAAAACCGGCGGTCCGCAACGCGGCCGCACACTCGCGCCCTGAACTGAGGGAAACCTCCCGTTCAGCCGACGGGCCGCCCATCAGGACAGCTATGGTTTTGGGTGCCCTGCTCGACACGTCCACCGCCTCTTTCGCGACCCTTTGGTGAGCCGTCATTGGTTTGTTCTGAGCCCCTGCCTGCGGGGCTATGACCACGTCAAAGGTGGGTCAGTCCTGCGGAGCCGGTTCACCGACCCTCATGATTTCCCATTCTAGCGTTATGCCGCTTGTTTCGTAAACCTTTTTTCGAACCTCTTCGCCCAATCCCTCAAGGTCCGCCGCCGTCGCATCGCCCACATTCGTCAGGAAGTTCGAATGTTTGGTATTCATGACCGCCCCGCCCCGCGTGGCACCGCGCATCCCTGCATCGTCGATGACCTTCCAGGCCTTCAGGTCCATGACGTCATCCGCCTTGCCCGTGCTGGAAAAGCCGGCGGGATTGCGAAAGGTGCTGCCCGCCGTGCGGTCCTTGGTCGGTTGTGTCTCATCCCGCTTGGCCAGCTGCGCGGCCATCCGGTCTTCGAGCACCTGAGCGTCCTCGCGCGGGGCTTTCAAAGTAGCAGAGACGATCACCGACCCTTCCGGCAGCTCGGACGACCGGTAGCCAAGGTTCAACTCCCCTCCCGCAAGCTCCGTCACCGTGCCGTCGCGCAACACGATGCGAACACTTTGCAAAACGTCGGCCATGTAATCGCCGTAGCACCCCGCGTTCATCCGCACCGCGCCACCGATCGACCCCGGTATCGTGCGCAGAAACGTCAGGTTCAGCCCCTCGGCCGCAGCCTTGCGCGCCACATGCGCATCCAGTGCTGCTGCCCCAGCGGTCACACGATCCCCGTCAATCTCGATCCCGTTGAACCCGCGCCCCAACCGGATCACGACGCCGCGCACACCGCCATCACGGACAATCAGGTTGGACCCGACGCCCATAGCAAAGACGGGAACGCTGGCCGGAAGGGCTGCCAGAAAGTCAGAAAGGTCGGCCTCATCCGCTGGCTGGAACAAAACATCGGCCGGACCGCCCACGCGCATCCACGTCAGGCTGGCCAGATCACGGGCCTCGGTCAGGGTGCCGCGCACAGGCGGAAGGGTAAAATCTGTCATATGCCGCTCCTACCTGTGCCGCAGCCCCTTGCCAAGAACCCGACGCTAACTCAGCTGCAGCCCGTCAAAGGACCTGCGCAAAATGGCGGCGATCATCACAAGCGAAAGGATCAACCACGCCCATTTTAAACGCGCGGCCCAGTCGGGCCTCTGGCGGGACAGACCGTAGGCTGCAACGCTTGCCGCGATATAGCAGCCGACAAACCAGCCGGACGTCGTATCGCCAAACGCGGCCTGTGCCACAACGCCAATGCTTGTGGCAACAAACAGGGCAACAAAGGCAGCAAACATCAGGTGTCCCTCCCCAACAAACGACGCATCCAGCGTCCCAGATAAATCACCGGCCAGCGTAACACGCTCATGCCTGCCAAAAGGAACAACACCCCGATCACGGGTCCATTCACATAAGTAATGTAGCCCAACAACGGCACCCCGATGGCAATCAGCCCGTAGGCCCGCGCCCAGTGATTGTCCCGACTGGGCAACATGGCCAGCACATTGGCTGCAATCAGCCACAGACAGCCCAAGATGATCGGGATCATTTCGGCACCTCCGGCTTTTGCCCGCGGGCCCGCGCGTAGAAGTACTTCAACGGATTCCGGAACATCGAAACGAACGCAGCAAGGGCCAGAAGCCCCCAAATCCAGCCAAAATCAATCAGCAACCAGACGATCACCACAGGTGCCAACACGAGCAGGGTCAAACCCGGCGCGTATTGCAAGCGCATCGGTAGCAAAGCAGTGACCGTGCCCGCCAACACCCAAAGACTGGCAAACAGGACTGACCAACTCATGGGCGCCATCCCGTCTTTGGTTTCAAAATACTCGAAAAAGTCCGAAGGACGGGGCGAAGCCCCCTATCGCGGCGCAGCCGCGCGGGTCG
>JAHDFG010000234.1 GCA_020628265.1 Pseudooctadecabacter sp.
GCGGTCACGTTACGGATCGTGTTGCCGGAGGTCTGGATGGCGTGCATGCCCACGTCGGCCAGATCGGACAGCATGTCCGGCACGTCTTTGAGTTCCGGCCAGTTGTACTGGATGTTCTGACGGGTGGTGAAGTGGCCGTAGCCTTTGTCATAGGTTTCCGCCAGATGCGCCAGCTGGTCCATCTGATCGGGGTTGAGCGTGCCGTAAGGAATAGCAACCCGCAGCATATAGGCGTGCAGCTGTAGATACAGGCCATTCATCAGGCGCAGGGGCTTGAATTCGTCTTCGGTCAGGGAGCCGTCGATGCGGCGTTCGACCTGCCCACGGAATTGGGCCACACGTTCACGGACGAAGGCTTCGTCGAAGTCGTTGTACTTATACATGCTGCTGCTCCTGCTTGGCCGTTTCTTGTTTGCCGTGGGCGTAGTTTGACGGGCCACGTGTGCGGAATTCTTCGCGGAAGTGGGTGGGCTCGGGCCCGTTCGCACCTGCTTTGGCATCGGCCAGATAAGCGCCCGCGATCAGATGCGCTTGGGCCTGTGCCTCCAGGAGTCGCAGATCGGCGTGGGCCTCATCTGTGATCAGTTCGGCCTCGTCCATCGTCGTGGACCATGTGCCTTGGGCGGTGAACCAGACCGCGTCGCCTTCCAAAAGGCGGTTCGCGGTGACGACTTTGGGGGTGAATTCACGGGGCATTAGAGGGCCTCTTTCGTGGAAACGGATTGAATAGGTGTGTCTTGTGCCGCAGCCACCGCTTCGCGCGGTGCAAGGCCAAGGAAGGTGAGGGCAGGACCGGTCAGACCTGCGTTGGAAATCGTGGGTTCCATCTGCTCCAACGTGGTCGCGATGACGCGCTGATCGGGGCGGGAGACGTTTTCGATGATCGTAACGGGCGTCAGCGGGTCTGCGCCGTGCATCAGCAGGCGGCCCTGAATGAACCGTGCGGATTTCTTACCCATATAGATGGCCGCGACTTGGCCCTCTTCGGCCAGCGTGCGCCAGTCATGGTCGGCGTAGCCCTTGGTGTCGTGACCGGTGATAAACCGGACGGAAGAATTGCGGTGCCGTTTCGTCAGGCTTTGACCGATGCTGGCCACCGCGGCGGAGGCGGCGGTGATGCCCGGCACGATGGAATAGCTGAGCGCGGCCGCCTCAATCGCCTCAATCTCTTCGTCCAGACGACCGAAGACGGTCGGATCACCGGCCTTGAGGCGCACAACGTGGTGGCCCTGCGACCCATGCTCGACAATCAATGCGTTGATGTCGTCCTGCGCCATGGCGCGGCCGAAGCCTTCCTTGCCGGCGTCGATCATCACCGCCTCGCGGCGGGCGAGTTCAAGAATTTCGGGCGTGACCAGACGGTCGTAGATCACAACATCGGCCTTATCGAGCGCCTTGCGGGCCTTCAGGGTCAGAAGGTCGGGATCACCAGGACCAGCGCCGACAAGGTCAATATGGCCGGGCTTGGCGTCCGTGTTCAGGTGGTCGTTCAGCAGATCGTCCAGCGCGGCTTCGACCGCGTCTTCGCCTTGGGTGACGGCACGGGGGCCGGCGTTGAAATAGTAGTCTGCCCAGAAATCGCGACGTGCCGCACCAAAGGGCAGGGCCTCTGCCATCTTGCGAAAGCCCTTACCGATACGGGCCAGCGTGCCCAGCGACGCGGGCAACTTCTCCTCAAGGTCTTTCTTGATCGCGCGGGCGAGGACAGGGGCCGCACCTTCGGTGCCGATGGCGACGGTGACAGGATCACGGTCCACGATGGCCGGCGTGATGAACTGGCTGTCGCCCAGATTGTCGACAATGTTCACCAGTGCGCCGTCTCGATGGGCCAGTGCGGCTGTCCGCGCGTCCTCGACTTCGTCTTCATGGGCGGCATAGAACAGGGAGGCGCACATCGCGTCGCCGGGCTCCATCGCACGCTCGATCAGGGTCAGGCGGCCTTCGGTGGCCCAATTGCGGATTTCTGGCGCGGCCTCTTCGGCGATGACCGTCAGTTTGGCCTCGGTCTTCAGCAGAAGCCGAAGTTTTGCCAAAGCGGCCTCTCCACCGCCCGCAAGAACGATGCGGCGGCCTTCGACAGCAAGGAAGATGGGGAAGTGTTTCATGGCTCGGATCCGTTGTTCATCCCCAATATAGAATATTGTTCTGGAAATTGCCCTATATGCGCAGTTGAAAGGGACAAATGTTCTGCGCTATGCAGGAATCAGTCAGCTTGTTTTCCAAATGGGGGAAAAAACGAATGGATGTTCGGATAGACGAATTGGACCGGAAAATCCTCAAGGCGTTGCAAGCGGATGCAAGCCGGTCTCTGGATGAAATCGCCAAGGATGTGGGGTCGTCGAAAACCCCTGTGTGGAACCGGATTCGCAAGATGCGGGAGGCGGGCGTGATCGGGCAGCAGACTGTTCTGCTTGATGCCGAAGCCTTGGGGTTTGAAGCCTGTTTTTTCGTGCTGATCCGCACCTCCGAGCACGAAGCGGAATGGCAGGCCAAGTTCCTGAAAACCTTGATGGAACGCCCTGAGGTGCAAGAGGCGCACAGATTGGCGGGGGACATCGACTACATCCTGAAAGTCAGGGTCGAGAACGCGCGCGCGTATGATGTGTTTTATCAGGCGCTGATCTCTGAGGTGCGGGTCTACAACGTCACTGCACTTCTCAGTATGGAAGAGATTAAATCAACCGTGGCTTTGCCGTTGTGAGGCAAAGTCTCGTCGAGACTTTGGCCCCAGACTTTCCTTGAAAGTCTGGCTACCCGAATATGCGGGAGACCTCGCGCAGAATCTTTTCTCGGATGGCGCGGGGGTAGTCCAGGTGCCGCCGCGCGGTGATGACAAAGCCGTCCCGTGTGATCACGGCGCGGGTGAAGAAGTTGGTGATGGCGAGCCCCATGCTCTCAATCGCGATGCCGTTGATGGTGACGCCACGGCGTTCGGCCTCCCGAGCGGCGGTGCGGGTGTCCGAGCCTGCGTTGGGGGTGCCATCGCCCGAGATATCAATGACTTGCCGGTTACAGGTCGGTGCCTGTTCCATGTAGTTCAGCGCGAACATGATGGCGTCACCTGGGGCCGTGTCGGACATCACGAAGGCGCGGGGCATGGACCGCGCCTCAGCCGCGAAACTGCGCACATCGCTGATGGTTCGGATTTGTCGCCAAGGGATGGAGATTTCCTGCCGGCCAACGCCGGACCATTGCATCACGGCAACTGCGATCTGGCCTTGGATGAGGGCCTCGGACACCTCGGCGTCGAGGACCGCGTCGGCCATCCCATCCGTCTGCAAGCGGTACTCGGCTACGTCGATGGAATTGGAGACATCGATGGTCAGCAAAAGGGCCGTATCGCAAGCTGTAGCCTGCGTGGCGGTCAGAGCAAACGCTGTCAGAAAACCCCTCATATTGGTCAGTTTAGCGCAACTTCGAGGAAGGGAAAGTGCAGGTTTCTGTTGCCAGGTACCTGCGAACCCCGCCTAGACCGGCTAGGGCCTAGGGCTTAATTTTCGGTGTTACGCACAGCTTACGCTGCGAGTGCAACCGGAGCATTGTTGTCGTTTGCAACTAGCTTAAGTGAACCGATAACGGTGGTATATCGCCGGGACAAAGCTAACCCCTTTAGACGTTCGTCGATCCTGTTTCGGCCCCGTCCTCCTGCAAACGACAGGGTGTTGGTGGAGCCGCCGGGTACCGCCCCCGGGTCCGATCCGCTTATTACGAGCGCGT
>JAHDFG010000006.1 GCA_020628265.1 Pseudooctadecabacter sp.
CAGCCTTCTTTGGCTCCTAAATATCCTGGGGGTTTGGGGGCTAGCCCCCAATTCGAAAAAAACCCCGACCAAAGGGCCGGGGCAAGTCCAACAGGGAGGTGGTGATGTAACCCCATCACCAAAGGGATTTCGCAGGTGTGCGGCTAGGCGACCAACCGGTAGCCCCCGCTCTCCGTCACAAGCAAACGCGCGTTGGACGGATCTGGTTCAATTTTTTGTCGCAGACGGTAAATATGCGTCTCCAACGTGTGGGTGGTGACGCCTGCGTTGTAGCCCCAGACCTCGTGCAGCAGCACGTCGCGGGCAACAACGCCTTCGGTGGCACGGTAGAGGAATTTCAGGATGTTGGTTTCTTTCTCGGTCAGACGGATTTTCTTCTCGTCTTCCGTGATCAGCATCTTCTGTGCGGGCTGGAAAGTGTAGGGCCCAAGCGTGAAAACGGCGTCTTCGGACTGCTCATGAGTGCGCAGCTGTGCGCGGATACGGGCCAGCAGAACCGGAAACTTGAACGGCTTGGTCACATAATCGTTGGCACCCGCATCAAGGCCCAAAATTGTGTCGCTGTCGCCATCATGGCCGGTCAGCATCAGGATCGGGCATTTGACACCCTGCTTGCGCATCAGACGGCACAACTCACGCCCATCCGTGTCGGGCAGACCAACATCAAGGATCACAAGGTCGTACAGACCCTCTTTGGCCTTCGTCATCGCCTCGGCACCGTTACCGGCCTCAAAGACGTCGAAGTCTTCGGTCATCAGCAACTGTTCACCCAACGCCTCGCGCAGGTCCTCATCATCGTCAACCAGCAGTATCTTTTTAAGTTGTGCCATCGTTTCGGTCTCTCCTTGGTCCCTTCACAAATGCGTTGCCCGCTGCGTTGTGACAAGTTTTGTAGCATTCTGCTCACGTCGTCGTGTCGCCCGTGGGGGAAATGTTTCAATTTCTCACGGAAACGGCTATCGGAGAGGGCAAATCAGAGGCCATTTATGTCATTCGCCCCCGACCTGACCGAACGCATTGCACGCGCCCGCGCCGACCTGCGCATGGGTGTGCCCGTCGTTTTGGAAGACGGTCTGGTCTTTTTGGCGGTCGAAACGTTGAGCCAAGCGCGGTTCGATGAATTGTCGAAAGAGGCAGACCCGATGGTGCTGTCCATCACCGGCTGGCGTGCAGAAACGCTGAAAGCGCGCATCTATGACAAAGACATCGCCCGTGTTGAGGTCCCCAGCGGCGCCACGCTGGCTTGGGTCCATTCCATTGCGGACCCAGCGGATGATCTGAACCACCCGATGAAGGGGCCGTTGAAAACCCAGCGTGATGGTGCGGCGGGCCCCCACCGCGCGGCAATCGCGCTGGCGAAGTCCGCGCGGCTTTTACCGGCTGTCATATCGATGACGACCGAAAATCCCTACGGTTTTGCCCTTGCGCATAATCTGACGTTGCTGCCCACCAATGCCGTCATCACCGCCGAACTCAGCGCGATGAACCAGATTATCCACGCAAAGCTGCCCACGGAAGCATCAGACGAAGGCCGTTTGCACATCTTCCGTCCCGATGACGGGGGGGAGGAACACTACGCCATGGAGTTTGGCCACCCCGACCGGTCCGAGCCGGTTCTGGCCCGTCTACACTCCGCCTGCTTTACAGGGGACGTTCTTGGCAGTCTGAAATGCGATTGCGGACCACAGTTGCGCAGTGCGATGGCGCATATGGGGCAAGAAGGGTCTGGCGTGCTGCTTTACCTGAACCAAGAAGGGCGCGGCATCGGTCTGGCCAACAAGATGCGAGCTTATTCGCTGCAAGATCAGGGTTTCGACACCGTAGAGGCCAACCACCGGTTGGGGTTCGAGGACGACGAACGTGATTTCCGCATCGGCGGGGATATCCTGAAGCAGATGGGGTTTTCCAAGGTACGGTTGTTGACGAACAACCCTGCGAAGGTGGCCCGATTACAAAACTGCGGGTTGGAGGTTGTCGAACGGGTGCCGTTGAAGGTGGGCAAAACCGCGTTCAATGCGAATTACCTTGCAACCAAGGCCAAGAAGTCAGGCCATCTGCTTTAGCGGGCAAATCGCAGCAGCACCGCGCCACAGATCGTAGCAAAGGTCGCGCCGACCTTCAGCAGGTCCAACCGCTCCTTCATGAAGAACACCCCGATGAAGAGTGCAAAGACGATGGACGTCTCACGCAAGGCCGTCACCAACGCAATCGGGGCCTGCATGAACCCCCAGACTACCAAGGCATAGGCCGCGTAGGATGCGGCCCCACCGAAAATGAAAACAAACCTGCCCTCGGTCGCCAGACGAGACAACACACCCGGTTTGTGGAACCGCAAGAACAACGCAAAGATGATCCCGTTGCAGATCGCCGACCAGCCGTAAAACCCGACAGCCGTGCCCGCCACACGCGCGCCCAGACCATCGACCAGCGAATAGCCAGCGATGAAACAGCCCGTGACTGCGGCCAAGGTTGCAGCCTTGGGATTGCGGTTGCCCCCTTGCCCCCGCACCAGCCCGAGCGACAAAAGACCGGTCGCGATCAGAACGATGGCAGCGACCTCAACCCAACCCAATACGACGTTAAGCAAACTGACGGACACCAGAGCCACCAAGAGCGGCGCGATCCCGCGTGCGACGGGGTAGACCTGTGTCAGGTCTCCAATCCGGTAGGAATTCAGCAAAAATATCTGGTAGCCGAAATGCAGCACCAAACTGCCGATCAGATAAGGCCAACACGCAAGATCCGGCATGGGCACAAACATCAGCCCAACGGCGGCATAAGGAATGTGCCCCACGATAACCCCTGCCATGCTCAGGTGTTTATCGGCTGCCCCCTTGGCCATAGCATTCCATGTCGCATGCAACAGCGCCGCGATAAGAGTGGTGAAAATTACGATTGTGGGCATAAAGAGTCCTTTTGATGAACCTTAAGCCGGACCCTAAGCCAAGAACCAGCCCTTGCAGCACTGCTGCATCTCTGGTCAGCCTGTCGCCATGAAACCAACCGATCTCGTCGTCACACCAACCGGACTGCGTTTTATGGGGCGCAGGTTCCCCTGTTCCATTGGCAAAGGGGGCGTCCTCACCCGCAAGGCCGAAGGAGATGGGGCGACACCTCGTGGCACACACCGGCTTGTGGGAATGCTCTATCGTCCTGATCGCATGTCGCGACCTGCGGATTGGGCCCTGCCGATCCGGCACGGCGATCTGTGGTCCGACGACCCGACCCACGAAGACTACAATCTGATGGTTCGGGCACCTTACCCCCATAGCCACGAAAAACTGCGGCGGGCGGACCGGCTGTATGACCTGATCCTTCTGACGGACTGGAATTGGCCCTATGCCGTTAAAGGGCGTGGATCGGCTATCTTTATCCACCGCTGGCGCAAGCGCGGGCATCCGACCGAAGGCTGCATCGGGTTGGACCCGCGCCATCTGCGCTGGATCGCCCCGCGCATCCGGCACAGCACGCGTCTGATCGTCCTTTAGGTGGCTGGCGGCACCCGCTCCCCGAAAATCGCCGAACCGACCCGAACGTGAGTGGCCCCAAACGCGATGGCCTTTTCAAAATCGCCCGACATCCCCATCGAGAGGTCTGGCAAGCCGTTCCGTTCAGCAATCTTGGCCAACAGCGCAAAATGCAGTGACGGTTCTTCGTCAACGGGGGGAATGCACATCAAGCCGCGAACGGGCAAATCCATCCCTTGCGCCTCTTTGATAAAGGCATCCGCCTCGGATGGGATGACACCGGCCTTTTGTGGCTCTTCGCCGGTATTCACTTGCACAAAGAGGTCGGGGCACTGGCCCATCTCCTGCGCCAGACGCGCAAAGGTCTTGGCCAGTTTGGGGCGGTCCAGCGTGTGGATCGCTTGCGCCAACTCCATGGCCTGACGCGCCTTGTTGGTTTGCAGGGGGCCAATCAGGTGTAACTCCACCTCGGGAAAGTCCTGCCGGAAGTCGGGCCACTTTCCAGCCGCTTCCTGAACGCGGTTTTCACCAAAGACCCTGTGCCCCTGATCGAGAATCGCCTGCACCCGCTCATTGGGCTGAACCTTTGACACCGCAATAAGCGTCGTGCCGCCCTCAGGCCGCGCTGCCTTTCGCTCAGCCGCGCGGATACGGTCGGTAATCTCGGACAAGGACATCGCAAGCTCCTGAAGATGCTTTAGGTTTTATGTTTCATAACGACATATGCCGTGACCTGCGCAAGGCCATTGTCCACTTGGCAAAAATGATTGTGTGGCAGGAGTGCATCATTTTTCGGGCGGCTCCCCGAACGCAGGGCAATTCCCTTGAGTGTGCAGGGCTTTGGGCGCAAAGACAGTGCCAATGCTAGTTCAACTGGCATTCTCGAGAATGCAAACACGAGGAATCAACATGAAACGCATCCTTCTTTCTTCTGCTGCGGTCATCAGCTTTGCTGGTGTTGCTGCTGCAGACGGCCACCTCGGCGTGACCTTCTCCGGTTCTGCCGAACTGGGCTTCAACGACACTGCCTATTCCACAACGCTGACGACGGACGCTGACGACGCAGATGCGTTGAACACTGCTTTCGGTGTCGACACTGCTGACTCCGGCTTCTACACCGATCTGGAAGTGACCATCGGCCTCGCAGCTGAACTGGACAACGGCCTGACCGCTGCTGCCTCCATCGACCTGGAAGACCTGGCCGACGGCGCAGACGCAACCGAGTACGAACTGTCCCTGACCTCCGCAGACTCCGGCCTGTACTACGGCGACACCAACTTCGCTGCACAGAACGTCTGGGTTTCCGCAGGCGACATGGCTGCTGACAACTTCTCCGAAGCTGACGGCGAAGAAGTTCTTCGCGCCGAAATCGGCTTTGGCAACGTTGCAGCTCAGATGTCCTACGCAAACGGCGGTGGCGTCGCAGGTGCAGACACGCTGGAGCAGCTCTCCTTGGGTGTATCCGCTGACTTCGGCAACGTGAACGTTGTTGCAGCATATCAGGACGCAGCTTCCGCAGCATTCACCGCTTCCCGCGGCGCAATGGACGCAGACGGTGACGGCGTGATGGGCGAAGCCGCTAATGGCGACTTCAACGGCGCTGAAGTGTTCGGTCTGTCTGTTGGCACGTCCTTCGCTGGCGCAGACGTTCGTCTGGCATACGCTGACAACGGCACCGAAGATTCCACCGGTATCTCCGTGTCCTACCCTGTTGGCCCTGTCACGGTTGACGCGTCCTACGCTGTGAACTCCGTGTCCGACGACAATTGGGACCTCTCCGTTGCATACGAAAACGGCCCGATCGCTGTGACCGTTTCCACGGACGAAGGCGACGACTGGGGCATCGAAGGCTCCTACGACGTTGGCAACGGCCTGATGGTCTACGCTGGTGTTGTTGACGCAGGCGAAGACTTCTACATCGGCGGCGAGTACGACCTCGGCTCCGGCGCAGCTCTGCTCGTGTCCTTCGCTGACGATGGCGACAACGACGAAGCCGCTGGCGACGACGACATCGGTGCACAAGACTACATGGTCGGCACCACTGTTGAGCTTTCCTTCGAGTTCTAATCGAACCTGAAGAACGCTAAAGAGGGGCGGTTCCGAAAGGAGCCGCCCTTTCTTTTTGTCCGGTATCCCGCGACGAACCGCTCCGCACTTGTGACCCAAGCGCCCAATCGTTAGACATTTCACCAAGACGACCACAAGAAGGGCACCCCAGTGACTTCAAGAACCAAAGCACAACGCGCAATTGCTGCATTCGGCCTGCTGGCCGCCCTTGGCGCCTGTGGCGCAAGCGGCAGCTTGGGCAGCAATCCGTTCGGGTCGATCGGTAGCCTCGGCGGCGGTCGCACAGCCGAGGCCGCAACACAGCAGGCAGCCCGTACCCGAGGGGTCGAGAACGTGGCCGTGAACCGCTATTTGTGGGCCGCATCGCTGGACGTTCTGAATTTCCTGCCGGTCGAATCCGTTGATCCGTTCACTGGCGTGATCGTGTTCGGCTATGGCACCGCACCCGGCGGTAGCCGTGCCTATCGGGCCACCGTGGCCATCACCGACCCTGCCTTGGACGCGCGTTCCCTTAACGTTGCCTTGCTGACGCGGTCTGGCCCTGCGGCTGCGGAAACAACCCGCGCCATCGAAGACGCGATTCTAAGCCGCGCCCGCCAGTTGCGCATCTCTGACGGTGCGCTGTAAAAGACGCCGACCCAACCAGTTTTCTACGCCGGGTCCCGCACCCGGCGTTTTCTTTTGAAAGAGCTATCATGCCCTACACGCCATCAGAGATCGAAGCCAAGTGGCAGGCCGCTTGGGATAAGGCCGAAACGTTCAAGGCTGTACGCAGCGACGACAAACCCAAGTACTACGTGCTTGAAATGTTCCCCTATCCGTCCGGCCGCATCCACATCGGTCACGTGCGGAACTACACGATGGGTGACGTGATCGCGCGGTACAAGCTGTCGACAGGCCACAACGTGCTGCACCCTATGGGCTTTGACGCTTTCGGCATGCCGGCGGAGAACGCAGCGATGGCCACTGGCGGCCACCCCAAAGACTGGACCTACAACAACATCGACGAGATGGTCGCCCAGATGAAGCCGCTGGGGTTGGGCATCGACTGGTCGCGCATGTTCGCCACCTGTGACCCCGAATACTACGGCCAGCAGCAGGCGCTGTTCATCGACATGCTTGAGGCCGGCCTGATCGATCGCAAGAACGCGACCGTCAACTGGGACCCCGTCGACATGACCGTGCTGGCCAACGAACAGGTCATCGACGGCAAGGGCTGGCGGTCCGGTGCCGAGGTCGAGCGTAAGGAACTGACCCAGTGGTTCTTTAAAATCTCCGACATGGCAGAAGAATTGTTGGGCGCGCTGGACGGGCTGGAGGACTGGCCCGCCAAGGTCCGCCTGATGCAGGAAAACTGGATCGGTAAAAGCCGTGGCCTGCAGTTTGCGTTCTCCTTAGTGGAAGGAGCGGGCGCACACGACCGGATCGAGGTTTATACAACCCGCCCTGACACGCTGATGGGCGCGTCTTTCGTGGGCATTTCGCCGGATCATCCACTGGCCAAGGAGTTGGAGCAATCCAACCCTGATCTGGCGGCCTTCAACGCGGAATGCCGCAAGGGCGGCACCACTGAAGAAGCCTTGGAAAAAGCCGAAAAGATGGGCTTTGACACGGGTCTGCGCGTGCGCCATCCGTTCGATACCGCGTGGGAGCTGCCCGTCTATGTCGCCAACTTCATCTTGATGGACTACGGCACGGGCGCGATCTTCGGCTGCCCCGCCCACGATCAACGCGACTTCGACTTTGCCAAGAAGTACGACCTGCCGATCATTCCGACCTTCCTGCCCAGCGAAGACAGCTCGCCCGAGCTGGATGAGGCGTTCGTGCCAGGCAAAACCGACATGGTGCACTGGGTCAAACCGTTCAACTGGGATCCCGCCACAACCGGCGCTGATGCCATCGACGCAGCCATCGACTTCTGTGAGGCAAACGGGGTCGGCCAAGGTGTGACCAAGTTTCGCCTGCGGGATTGGGGCCTGAGCCGTCAACGCTATTGGGGCGCGCCCATCCCCGTCGTTCATTGCGACGACTGCGGGGTGGTGCCCGAGAAGAAAGAGAACCTGCCGGTTGAGCTGCCCTACGACGTCAGCTTCGATATTCCCGGAAATCCACTGGATCGCCACCCCACATGGCGCGATGTGCCCTGCCCGTCTTGCGGCAAGGCTGCGACGCGGGAAACCGACACAATGGACACCTTCGTGGATTCATCGTGGTACTACGCACGTTTCACTGCGCCCCGTGCCGAAACGCCGACGGACGCAGATGACGCGGCCTATTGGATGAACGTGGACCAGTATATCGGCGGGATCGAACACGCGATCCTGCACCTGCTCTATTCCCGCTTCTTCGCCCGCGCGATGAAGATCACCGGCCACCTGCCCCAAGGGTGCGAAGAACCGTTCAACGCGCTCTTCACTCAAGGCATGGTGACCCACGCGATTTATAAGACAACCGGCGCAGACGGGCGGCCTGTCTATCACTACCCCGAAGATGTCGAATTGCGGGACGGCAGCGGCTTCCTGAAGGACGGAACCGAAGTCACGATCGTGCCATCTGCCAAAATGTCGAAATCCAAGAACAACGTGGTCGATCCGGTGGCCATTATCCAGCAGTACGGCGCCGATACCGCCCGTTGGTTCGTCCTGTCCGATAGCCCGCCCGAACGGGACGTGGAATGGACAGCATCCGGCGCCGAGGCCGCCTACAAACATCTGGCCCGCGTGCACCGCATCGCGTCCGAAATCGCCACCAGCGAAGACGCCGCATCAGCGGCGGATGAGGCGCTGTTGCGCGACATGCACAAGGCCATTCGGGACGTCACGTTGGGCGTAGAATCCTTTGGTTTCAACGCGTCTATCGCGAAGCTCTACGGCTTCACCGCAGCGATCCAGAAATCAAAGGCCGGCGCAGAGGCAAAGCGTACGGCGATGAAAACGCTCGCCCAACTGATGTCCCCCATGACACCGCATCTGGCCGAAGATATCTGGGCCATGTTGGGCGGAGAGGGCCTCATCGCCAATGCGCCTTGGCCTGTCGCGGACGAAGCGATGCTGGTCGAGGACACGGTGACCATGCCCATCCAGATCAACGGCAAGCGTAAGTCTGAAATCGCCGTTCCAAAGGACATGCCGAAGGAAGAGGTTGAAAAGCTGGCGCTGGCGGACGACGCTGTGATCAAGGCTTTGGATGGCGGTGCGCCCAAGAAGCTGATCGTTGTACCGGGCCGGATTGTGAATGTCGTCATTTGATCGCCGCACCTTGTTGTTGTCCTTCGGCGCCCTTGCCGGGTGTGGATTCCGGCCGGCTTACGGTCCGACAGCAACGGGCCGCAGCTTGCGGGGTCGGATCGCTTATCGTGCGCCCAACACACAAGAGGGCTTCCGCCTTCGCACTCGGCTTGAGGACCGTCTGGGCCGCGTCGAACGCGGGGACTACCTGCTAACGGTACAGCTTGAGATCAGCGAAGTGGCTGTTGTCATCAGCTCCTCGCAAGACATCAACCGGTTCAATCTACCCGGGACCGCGCGCTGGACCCTAACGGAAGACGGTCAGACGACGCCTCTCGCGTCAGGCACAGCCGAGACGTTCACAGCCTATTCCGCCTTTGGAACAACCGTCGCCACGCAAGAGGCGCAAAGTGATGCGCGTGACCGGTTGGCCATCGCGCTGGCCGATTTGATTGTGACGGACCTGATTGCGGCGGCGACGGGGCTGGAATGAAACTTTCGGCTCGGGACGCCAGCGCCTATTTCCGCAAGCCCGATCCAAACGGAACGGGCATCCTTATTTATGGCGGCGATGCCATGCGGGTGGCCCTAAAGCGACAAGATGTGATCAAGGCACTCGTCGGGCCGAACGGTGAGGAGGAGATGCGCCTGACACGAATCCCTGCCGCAGACCTGCGCAAAGACCCCGCCCTGCTTGGCGATGCGATCAAGGCGCAGGGATTCTTTCCCGGACCGCGCGTCGCATTTGTTGAAGATGCCGGTGACAGCGTCACCAAAGCCATCACGCCTGCGTTAAGCGATTGGGCACCCGGCGATGCGCAGATCATTGTCACCGCCGGCCAACTGGCGGCGCGGTCTACCTTGCGGAAACTGTTCGAAAGCCATCCCAAAGCCTTTGCCGCCGGTGTCTACGATGATCCGCCGTCGCGGGATGAGCTGGAGGGCCAGTTGAAAGCTGCAAATCTGGCGAACGTGAACAGGGAGGCGATGAACCTGATCGTCGCCTATGCCGCCGAACTCGCCCCGGGAGACCTGCGCCAAACGATCGAGAAACTGGGGCTGTATAAATTGAATGACCCGACCGAGGTCAGCGTGGAAGACGTGGAAGCCTGCGCCCCCCAATCGAACGAAGCCTCACTAGATGCTGTCTTGAACGCGGCGGCCGATCTCAAAGCCAACGAAGTCGGCCCCCTGCTGAGCCGCCTCTATGCCCAAGGAACGCAACCTGTCGCCTTGTGTATCGCCGCACTCAGACATTTCCGACAATTGCATACCGCGGCCTCTGATCCTGGTGGTGCTGCGGCGGGCATCGGCCGGCTGAAGCCACCCGTCTTTGGGCCAAGGCGAGACCGCATGGTTCGGCAGGCAAGCCAATGGGGGCGGGACAACCTTGAAGAAGCGCTTACCACGATCACCGAAGCCGACCTGACCCTCAGGTCGGCCGATCGTTCACCCGACAAAGCGCTGGTCGAGCGAATGTTCATCCGTCTTGCGATGCTTGGACGAAGGCGAAACTAGATCAAATCGGGGGCTTCCCTCTTGTCCCCGAATTCAAAAAACAAAGGGCAAGCGAAACCGCTTGCCCTCCGAAAATTCAATTAGCGGGCGTTCGACTTAGGAGCCGCTGCCAGCTGCGAGGGCTGCAAGCAATGCTGCGAAAGCCACGGGACCAAGAGTCGCCAGCAATTCAGCCGACATATCAGCGCGGTTGTGTTCGATCATAACCAGTTCACCGTCTGTGGTGGTTACGTCAGCAACTGCTGCGGTGGAAACGGTTGCGATTGCTGCGGCTGCAACGAGCGTCTTGATGTTCATTGTAAACTCCAGTTCTAAAATAATAGTATCAGCTCAACCCGAATTTATTGGGTCTCGCCTCAAAACGCAAGAACAACTCCGCTGCTCTGCAGCATATCTGAATGAGAGTGCCCATTTATTCAGCGGGCCGGTCAATAAACGACCAGCCCTTTGAAAACTGTACAAAACTTAATGTTTTAACGCAATATTCCGGTTCAAGAACCGGCAGATGAGGCAAATGCGGCGATCACAATTGCACACCCAACCGGCGCAAGTTGTACCAAAAGGAAAGAACTCGCCTCGGCCTGATTCTTTTCGACCATCACCATTTCACCGTCAGGGGTTGTCACATCAGCGGTCGCCAAAGAGGTCGACGCAGCGAATACCGTTGCTGCAAGAGCGATCTTCAGTTTCATGGGAATTCTCCCATTTCCGACAAGATCAATGTTGGCCAACTGCCAACACCCTCTCGATAAAGGATCACTGGCCGCGTTACAGCCTCTGGTAACCCAAGTATCCGATCTGAGCAGATATCCACTGGCGCGCCTGCCAAATCGTGCCGGACCGGTCCCGCCAATAGGTGTTCTTGAAAGACAGATCACCGGACACACAGGTCTCTTCAATGACGGAGGTCACATAGTCGCGCTCAAAAATCGTGATGGTCTCTGTGTCGGTCACAATGGTCTGGCACTGGAAGGTCAGCTGCTCGATCTGATCAAGACCGGTCAGATAGTCATGTACCCGTGTATGGCTGCCACCCCGTGCCAACGACCCGTCCGCTCCGGAGACATTCGCCCCCATCAGATCGGACCCGATGCCACGGCTCGCGATAAGAAGGCCGTTCTGGAAGGTAAAGCTCGCGCCGTCGCGGCTCATCCAAGTGGTTCGGCCCGCATTGTTGCCAACTTCCGTCAAAAGGTCGGTGGAACTGAGCGAAATCAGGCTGACACGCAGCAAGTTGGTCGGGGCCGCTTCAATGAGGTCCCGTGTCAGCCCGCCGCCAGCCGCAGCTGCAGCAGGCGCTGGCGCAGGAGCGGCCGTTGCCGCAGTCGCAATTCCCGAAACCGTTTCACTGAGGCGGGCAAGCGGTTTTCCCTCTGACAAGGGACCCGCGGTACAACCGGCAAGACCGAGTGCCAGTGCGGCAATTTTCCAGACGTTCATCATCTCCAGAACCGCCCCCAGTTATCCTGCATCTGTGACGGGTGCCCATCCTGAACCACGTCATAAAGCCGACCGTCGATCCGGAGCCGCGCGCCGCCGTCACGTTCAAGCGACGTCAACGTGGTTGCAGTCGATCCACGCGTCGGGGTGCCCAGCGACCAATCGGTCGGGATTTCAAGGCGGATGCCCTTGTCGAAGGACCCTTCGCCGAAGTCATCAAAATCAACATCTGTCAGCGTAAAATAACCGCCGACCTTCCAGCCGTTGTCGAACTCACGATCAAGTCTGAATGTCGCGCCCCAATCACCAGCAAGATACCGGCCAACATCGACCTGTGCCTGAAATCCGTTCTCGAAGTCGTAATAGGCCGAAAGATGGCCGGTCACGACATCGTAGTCCTCACTGCCCACGACGGTGCAATCAACATCCACGCAGACCGGTCGGAAGCCGAACCCCAGATCGAAGTCGCGCAGCAGGGTATAGTTCACCTCGGCCCCCAGTGCGAGACGGCTGTCGACGGGTTTCCATAGCAGTTCGCCGGAGACACCGCCAAACGCCCGTTCGAGGTAGCCAACGGAAACACGGCTATAAAGGTTCTCACCAGGGCGCGCGTACCACGACAGGAAAAGGTTCTCGATCCCGCCCCCGGATTCCGCGCCATAGCGCAGACCGCTCCGTCGCACATCCGGAAGGGTGGACGCGGAAATCGCGCCAACCTCATCGCGGTTGCCGACGATCCGTTCGCGATAGGCACCGGCAAGAAGAAGGTTCGGACGGAGTTCGTACTGGAACGCAGCCTCGATGCCGAGGTCAGCCCGCACAGGCTCGTCCCCGTCGAACAGGGACAGCTCAAGATAGGGGTAGATGCCCCACAGGAACGGAGAGACATCGCTATCGTATTCGTAGGCGGGCGCGGGTCCTGCAGCATCCGCGAACACCGCGCGATCATACATCATGGCCGCAGCACCAGCTGTGTTTTCAAGGCGTTCCAGATCATCCCGCCGGATCGTCACCGAGGACAAAGCAATGCCTTGACGGGTCGGCTCCAGCACGAATGTATCGACGTTGCCAGGTGCGGCCTGAGACACCAGACGCGCGACGCGTCCTAGCGCCTGCGCTTCTGCCCTGTATTTGTTGTTCTCATAGCGGACACGGATCGTCGAGCCGGTCACTTCTGCCGACAGAAGCTCGATATCGTCGGTCGCAAGGATCGCGCCCAAGGCACCAAGACCAGCGGTCTGTTGGTCAACCGTGTCCCATGACTGCGCCGCAATCAGACTTTCCCCGCGAACCGCCACCGGAATCGGTGCACTGTCCAGCCCGCTCGGGAACCGGCGTGTCGTTGGGTCGGTAATGACCGTCGCCGAGAACCCGATGTCTGTGCCGTACATGTAATAGGCGCCCAACTGGTAGGTGTCATTGGGGGTCCACGTCACCCCGAAGTTCAGCGGTGATTGCCGCTCAAACCCAATGAGGTTTGTTTCACGTTCGTAAACGTCAGACGAATATTCTGCCAGAACCGTCCAATCATCGTTCACACGCCATTCGACACCGCCGAACAACGCCGCATCCCCGCGGAAGAACTGTCCGGCCAACACGGTGCCACCAGTCCCGACACTGTCATCAGGTCGCGTTTCAAACCTGTCATCAATAACGCCCAAGGGATTGGTGAACCCATTGAGGGAGCCAAGACGCCCCCACCCCAGACCACCGGAGACACGCACGTTGGACCCCAGGGTCTTGGTCGCAACGATGTATTCGCTGCTGTAGCGACCGGTTCCGATAAAATCACGCAGACCGATCGCAAGGGCAGGTCTGATCCGCCCTTCGTCCGCAATCTGGTACTGAACATCAAAGCTGCGGTCGTAGGTGTCGATCAAGGAATAGCGAAAACTGCCCGTCACGCGCGGCAAAACTTGAAAGGTAACGGTCGCCCGCTGGGTATCGCCAAAGGCCGAGACGTTGGCCGCAAATTCCCCGTCCGCCGGGGCTACGGCTGACGGCATGTCAATGATGCCTTGCGTCCCGAAGAGTGTGTAAGTGGCCCGCCAGTCGTCGTCAGCGACGACCGGGGCCGCAAGACTGGACCCAATGATCGCGGACGTCGTCCATAAAAATGCATTAAATCTAAACATGGGAATGATGTGGCATTGTATCCCAGCCTACCGCAACCCTATTGTGCCGATCACCTGCAAGGTTTCATTCGATGGTGTGGCAGGTGCCATAGTCAGGACGACGCAATGACCACCATTGTCCTTGGGGCAAACGGCAAACTTGGGGGCGTGCTCTATCGCCACGCAGCGCGAGACGGTGCCGGATGGCTGGGCCAAAGCAGATCTGGGGACTACGATCTCAAATGGGACGGCACTTGGGGACCAGAAGCGGACAGCATCTTGCAAGCGGGCTCCACACTCATAAACATGATCGGCAACACCAGCCGCGACGAAGACCGACTGCAGGCCATCAATAATCACTTTGCCAAAGAACTGCTGGTGCGCGCACAGGCCATGGGTGTCGCCCATGTCATTCTTGCCTCTTCCGCCGCGGTATACGGGGCGGGGGGCGATAATGACTTGGACGAGGAACAGCCATCTGCACCTCAGTCAGCTTATGGCCAAAGTAAAGTCGACATGGAAAACATGGCTCTGGACCTTGCAGGATCATGTCAGGCCCCGCCGGTTTCCATCGTTAGAATCGCCAATGTGGCCGGGTCTGACGCGCTCTCCGCTGCTGCCGCGCGGTTCAATGCAGAGCGCCGCCCTATGCCATTGCACAAATTTCCATCCGGCCTTGCAGCGCTGAGGTCGTACATTGGGCCCAAAGACCTATTCACGGCGATCAAGGCTGTGGCGGCAACCCCTCCAAAGCCCCATCGGGTCCTGAACATCTGCGCGCCAAGCCCAATTCGGTTGGACGCCCTGCTTGCCGCCTATAAGACACATCTTTATTTCGATCTGGAATGGAATGACGAAACAGCGCCAGCCCATGTCCCCGAGAAAGTCGCGCTTTCGACAGAACGTTTAGCCGGGCTGACGAAACTCGGGTTGGACGCCTCCGACCCCGACACAATGGCACGCCAAGTTGCAGAGGATCGCATCGGATGAAACGTTTTCTAGATATCCTCGCCGCAGTGCTGGCGTTTCTGATCTTCGCGCCAGTCATCGCGATCATCATCGTGCTGATCCTGCTGCGTGATGGGAGACCAGTATTCTATGTCGCAGAGCGGATGAAAACGCCGTCACAGCCGTTCAATCTGATCAAATTCCGCACCATGTCGAACGCGCCCGCGACCTCCAACGCAGGCGTCACGGGCGGAGACAAGGATGACCGGATCACGCCCATCGGACGGAAACTGCGCAAGTATCGCCTCGACGAACTGCCCCAGCTTTACAACATCGTCAAAGGCGACATGAGCGTGGTTGGCCCCCGCCCACCCTTGCGGCAGTACACCGAGGCTTTTCCTGAAATTTACGAGAAAGTCCTTCGGTCACGTCCCGGCATCACAGGCCTTGCGACCTTGCATTTCCACAAGCGCGAAGAGCAACTGATCTCGGCTGCGACAACGCCCGAAGAGACAGAAGAGATTTACACCAAACGCTGCATTCCGCGCAAAGCGACGCTGGACCTGATCTATCACAAACACGAATCTGTCTGCTTTGACGTCGTGATCCTGTGGCAGACTCTGGCGCAGGTCTTGGGGCGCAAAGGCTAGCTGCGACTGTAGACGTCTTCGTGGCGGATGATGTCATCCTCGCCGAGATAGCTGCCTGTCTGAACCTCGATCAGCGTCAATTCGACCTTCCCCGGATTTTCAAGGCGGTGAACCTCCCCCTGCGGGACAAAAATGGATCGGTTCTCGTAGACCATCTTGACCGTATCCCCGACAGTCACTTGTGCCGTTCCTTCGACGACGACCCAGTGTTCCGCACGATGCACATGAGACTGGAGCGACAGCTTGCCGCCCGGATGCACACAGATGCGCTTCACCTGAAACCGCGGCCCCTTCACAAGGCTTTCGAACCAGCCCCATGGGCGGTGATCTTTCGTAAACGCATCGGCGACGGACGATCCTTTTTGGCGCAAATCGTCCACGACTTTCTTGACGTCCTGCGCACGGCTTCGATCCGCAATGAGCACGGCATCCGCCATAGACACAGCGATCACATCCTTAAGGCCAAGTCCGATAAGCGCGGGGCTGTCTCCCTCTGCCCATAGGAGCGTGTCTTCGCAATCCGTGGCCATGGCATTCCCATGGGTCCGAAGGCCTTGATCGTCGGCCCCCGTCCACCGCACAGCCTCCCAATCACCAAGGTCGGTCCAACCATCGGGAAAAGGCATCACGACAAGATCGTCAGACTTTTCCATGATCGCGAAATCGATGCTGATCTTCTCGGCCCGTGCCCATGCTACGGCATCCAGCCGCTTGAACCCCAAGTCACGCTTTGCCCCGTCAAGGGCGGCACGGACCGCGTCAATCATCTGCGGAGCATGGGCCCTGAACGCAGCGACCACCGTCGAGGCCTTCATCAGGAAAATGCCCGCATTCCAAAGATAACGCCCCGTGGCGAGCATGTCTTCCGCAGTCGCCCGATCCGGCTTTTCGACGAAGCGTGATAACTCAACCGTCTTGCCGCCTTCTGGTTGCGACGCCAGTTCAAGATAGCCGTACCCCGTTTCCGGACGATCCGGCGAAATGCCGAAGGTGACGATTTTGCCATTCTCCGCGTCTGGCAATGCGCCCTGAACAGCGCGCAGGAAAGCGTCGGTATCAGGGATCAGGTGATCGGACGGGGCGACCAGCATCAGCGCGTCCTCCATCGCGTCCGCAAGGGACAAGGCGGCCAAAAGGATTGCGGGCGCCGTGTCCCGCCCCTCGGGCTCGATGAAGACCTGCTCCGGCAAGACCCCCGCCTGTCCCAATTGCTCGGTCACGATGAAGCGGAAGTCTTCGGACGTCAGGACGATCGGCCGGCCCATGCCAGCACCGGACAATCGCGCAACTGTTTGCTGGAACAGGGACATATCCCCCTCAAACGAGGCAAACTGCTTTGGAAAGCTCTTGCGGGACAATGGCCACAAACGGGTGCCGGAGCCACCGGCAAGGATCACTGGGAAAATCATTCACGGCCTCTCGGGATCAGCGCTGTTTCAATGTTGCCAGCCCATTGGGGCATCAAAATGACATGCAAGGTTAATATGTTGCATTGTCAGGGCGGACCGTGACAGGAAGCAAGGGCAATTGTCAGGATTTTGCTATGGTTAAGGCACTGGTCACGGGATCCGCAGGATTCATCGGGTATCATCTATCGAAAGTTTTGCTGTCAGAAGGCTTTGAGGTCGTGGGCCTTGACGCGATGACAGACTACTACGAAGTCGCGCTGAAAGAGCGTCGGCAAGCGATGCTGCAGCAGTCTGCGGGCTTCAAGGCGGTCAATGACAAGCTTGAAACCGACGGGCTGTTGATGGACCTCGTGGCGCAGGAAAAGCCCGACTACGTGATCCACCTCGCAGGACAAGCGGGCGTGCGTTACTCGATCGAAGAGCCGCGGTCCTATGTCGACGCCAACATCATCGGTACCTTCAATCTTCTGGAGGCCGTTCGGGCCACGCCTGTGAAGCACCTGCTGCTTGCCTCTACGTCTTCGGCCTACGGGGCAAACACCCAAATGCCTTACACCGAGACGCATAAGGCGGACACACAGATGTCGTTCTATGCGGCCACCAAGAAGGCCAATGAGGTGATGGCCCATTCCTATGCGCATCTTTATGACATCCCCACCACCATGTTCCGGTTCTTCACCGTCTACGGACCGTGGGGTCGCCCCGACATGGCGCTGTTCAAGTTCACCAAGGCGGTGCTGAACGGGGACGCCATCGACGTCTATAACCACGGCGATATGAAACGGGACTTCACCTATGTAGAAGACCTTGTGCGTGGCATTCGCCTGCTGCTGGATGCTGTGCCCGAACGGCTGGACGCAGCGCCGGAAGGCGACAGCCTGTCACCTGTCGCACCCCATCGGATCGTCAACATCGGCAACGGGGAGCCCGTGCAGCTGATGGCCTTCATCGAAGCCATTGAGAAGGCATTGGGCCAACCGGCCAAGAAGAACTTCATGGACATGCAACCGGGTGATGTTCCGGCGACTTGGGCGGATGGGTCGTTGCTGAAATCGCTTACGGGGTACACGCCGAAGACGGATGTCGAAACAGGCGTGAAGGCTTTCGTCGACTGGTACCGCGACTACTACAACGTCTGAAGGCGGCGCAGGGCAGCCTGCCCTGCCCGTTGCCCCGTCGCCAGACAGGCGGTGATCAGGTAACCGCCGGTCGGGGCCTCCCAATCCAGCATCTCACCTGCGCAAAAGACGCCCTCCCGGTCACGAAGTTCCAGATCGTTGGTTAGTGCATCGAACCGCACACCGCCCGCCGTTGAAATAGCTTCGTCCATCGGGCGTGGCTGAAGGCGCGGGAACCGCAACGCTTTTAGTCGTTGGGCAACGGGGCGTTCGTCATCCCGCCCCAACTCGTTGAACAACGCTCGCTTGACCCCATCAAGCTTGAGCGCTTTGCGCAGCACGTTCGAAAGGGAGGCCTTGCCACGGACAGATGACAGCCGGTGTTCAACCTGCTCCACAGGCAGATCAGGCAGAAGATCAAGTTCCAGCACGGCGCCATCGCGCACCGCAGAGGAGACCATGTAAACGCCCCCACCTTCGATACCCCTCTCTGACACCACAAACTCGCCACGGGTCGCCTGCGCACCTGCCGTCAGCCCCACTCCCTTAACCGCCGCACCAAAATAAGGCGTCATGTGAGTGGACCAAGGCACCTTAAATCCCATGTTCGCGGGTCTAAACGCCGCCGTCTGATCCGGAAGATGCGCAGCCCAAGCGCCGTCAGACCCCAGCCGTGCCCAACTGGCACCGCCTAACGCAAGCACGGTCACTTTGGCGGACACCCTTTGCTGTCCATCAGGCGTTTCAAACAGCGCATCCCCATCCTGCCATCCCGTCCATCTCCAACGGGTCCGCATTTCGACATCCTGCTGGTCCAGCCGAGAAAGCCATGATCGCAACAATGGTGAGGCCTTCATGCTTTTGGGAAAGACACGTCCTGTTGAACCCGTGAAAATGTCCTGACCAAGCGACACGGCCCACCGCTTGGTCGTTTCGGGGTCAAAGCCTTCAACCGCCCCTCGAAGGACATGGCCCGCGTCACCGTAGGCACGAATAAAATCACTCAAGGGCTCATCCTTGGTGATGTTCAGACCCGACTTACCCGCCATCAAGAACTTGCGCCCTACGGTCGGCATCCGGTCCGCAAGCAGAACCGATTTTCCTGCCGCCGATAGAACGTCCGCGGCCATCAGGCCTGCCGGACCGCCACCAATGACAAGGGCGTCTGTCACTCGGCCGTGGCGGCGGGCAGTCCGCCTTTGATTTCTACGACACGCTGCGGGAACGGAATCTCGACGCCCGCATCCTTCAACGCGTTCCAGATCGCAAAGCGGACATGGCTGCGATACTTGTTGCGGCCATCGTCGATCCCCTCGACCCAGAACTCGACCACAAAGTCGATCCCGCTGTCACCGAAGCCGTCGAGTTCCACATCAGCCGGTTCGGGATCGTCCAAAACGAAATCCAAGGCTTGAACCGCAGGGCCTACGATATCCGGAATACGATTGATATCCGTGTCGTAGCTGACCGAGAAGCTCACATCATAGCGGTTGGCCGAACCACTGTCGGAATAGTTGACCACGCGCGTGACGATGAAGTCTTCGTTCGGAACAACGATCCACTTGCCGTCATACGTCTCAAGGATCGCCGCGCGGGCGGTCATTTTTACGATGGTGCCGGCCTCTCCGCCGTCCAGTTCAACGAAGTCACCGACCGTGGCCTGTCCTTCCAGCAGTAGGATCACACCGGAGACGAAGTTCGACGCGATCTTCTGCAGACCAAAACCGATACCAACACCCAAGGCACCGGTGAGCACCGCAAGGGACGTCAAAGGAATGCCCGCGATGTTCATCGCAACAAGGAAGGCAATGCCGAAGATCGCAATCTCGGCCGCCTTGGCCGCAAGCTGACGGGTCGCGGGACGCATTTCCTGCTTTTCGATCAGGGCGGAGCTTTGGTCGTTAGACCAACGGCCCAGCCAGAACATGACGGCGGCAACGACAAGGAAACGCAACAGCCCGAGAAGAGAGAAGGACATATTGCCCAGCGGAACCACTGTCGTTTCCAACCATGCCAGAAGCGTATCAAGGAAACCAAGTGCATAGATCGCAGCAAGTGGCACAAGCACGACCTTGCCCAGCGCCTTCAGCAATGGGTCGGTCAGCATATCCCGTACGAAGGCGCGCACGGCAAGGAACAGGAAGACCCGTTTGCCGAATGCGATGACCTCGCCCGACCCGAAGATGGATCGCGTGACCTGTTCGCCAATTGCTGTCAGCCCGAACGCCAGCAGTGGCAGGGCCAACGGCAGGAACAACAGAACGAACCGGCGAACTTTCGAGAGGATCGTCTGGCTGTCCGCATCCGGTGTCAGCATCTTGGTGATGCGCGGGTTCAGGCGGCGCGTGATAACCACCGCCAATAGGTAGGCGCCGACAAGTAGTGCAAATTGCACCCAGTTCGCGGGGTCAATGAGCCAAGCGAACGCGACCTCGTAGGCAGTCGTGGCATAGCCGAGTGCCGTTTCGAGCAGGTTTTCCATCACGCATTCCCTTCTGGCGGTTAGGGCAGATAAATCAGGTCCTAGCTTACGATCAATCCCTTGATCGCCGTGATCTGTTCAACGGGAGCAGCCAATGCCGGTGCGATAAGCGCCGCGACTTCGTCCAGCAGGTTGTCCGGTGCGATCTGATCGACCAACCCCAGCGACAAGGTCTCATCCGCCGTCAGTTTGGCGCCGGTCAACAGAATGCGTTTCGCTGTGGCGGGCCCGACAAGAGAGGCCAGACGCGCGGGGTCGGATGGCTGCGGTAGGACGCCAATGTGAATGACCGGATAGAAGAACTTCGCGCCGAGCACGGTCACCCTCAGATCGCAGGCCAGCATCATACCCATGGCACCCCCAGCGCAAGACCCGTTCAAAGCAGCGACCGACAGACCGTTGAAGCCCACAATCGCCGCCGAAAGCTGTTCCCAAGCAGGCGACGTCGCAAGGGTTCCGTTCCGAACATCCTCCAGATCGGCGCCCGCGCTGAACACTTTGCCTTCGCCGGTCAGGACCAGCACCTTGGCCTTTGATGCCGTGATGTGTTCTGCCATCTCGACCAACATCGCTTCGGTCAGGGCATTCGCCTTGTCAGGGCGATCAATCGTCAGCGTCAGACGGCCATCCGCCTCTTCCGCGCGGATCAAATCAGACCCGCCCGCTTGCGAATGTCCTCTTCCCGCAACGATACGTCCGCCCCGCAGAACTCGTCCGCGTCCGGTGTACACATCCAGACCAGCGCCTGCGCCGGCCATTCGGGTGGGATGTGGTCGGACCAGTCGAGCTGGCTGACAGGATTGATGCCCGACGCCTTGATATCCCGCTGCATGTCAGTGGCCACAGTACCCGGGGAAAGACCCATGATCCGCAATCCCTTGTCGCGGGCTTCCTTGTCCGCGCAACGGGTCAGCATGTAGGCCCCCGCTTTTGAGGCGCAGTACGAACTCCATGCCTCAACCGGCCCATGTGCCGCGCCGGACGAGACGGTGATGATCGTTCCTTGACCGCGGGCGATCATGCCGGGTATGGCGGCACGCATACCGTTGAAAACGCCTTTGAGGTTCACATCAATCGTCGTCCCCCAGGCCTCCGGATCGGCCTCGGCCAGATGGCTGATCGGCGCAAGAACACCGGCATTTCCAATCAAGACGTCCAACGGTCCAAGACGCTCTTGCGCCTCGGCAAGGGTAGCCGCGAAATCCCCGTAGGACGCGACATCGCAAGGCAGGGCAATCGCAGAGGGCCCGATCTCTTGCGCCAACGCGCCAATCGCAGCCTCGGATCGCGCAACCAGCGCCACCTTTGCGCCAGCGTCGGCGAAAGCCCGTGCGGCGGCTGCCCCAATCCCGCGGCTGGCGCCTGTAATTACAACGACTTTGTCCTTTAGGTTCATTCCCTGTCTCCTTGAGGTCCTGCATAGGAACTGAACGCCCCGTGCACATGATCGTGTTTTCCTGACCTTGACCCGCTTGTAGAGAGTTGAAAAGCTTTACCCAAAGATTTCATCAGGAGATTTCATATGAACATTCATTCAACCTTACGTCACAGCGTCGCCCTTTCCGCGATCCTGTGCGCCTCCGCCGCCTCTGCCGATGTGACCGCCCAGCAGGTCTGGGAAAACTGGACCTCACAGATGTCTGTCTACGGACAGGGTTTCACGACGGGCGGCGAGACCATGACCGGCGATACCCTGACCGTCGCCGACGTCCGCATTGAAATGTCCGACGACGACACCACGGTTCTGGCTGAACTGGGTGACATCAACCTGACCGAGAATGGCGACGGCACCGTGTCGATCACAATGGCGCAGAGTTATCCGCTGTCGATTGATTTCACGCCTGAGTATGGCGATCCGGCAGGCATCAACC
>JAHDFG010000235.1 GCA_020628265.1 Pseudooctadecabacter sp.
GTCATCTCCTCAAAGGCCTTTTCGCCCATGTCTTCGAGGACGCGGCGCAGGCCGTCGACCGTGAAATAGCCCTTGGCGGCACCGATGATCATCAACGCATCGACGCGCTTTTCCCAAAGCGAGAAATCATGCTGGTCAGTGGGGACGGGGCCTGCGGCGTCGCCGCCCATGTCATGCCATCGTCGGGCTATCGCAGACGGATCATTTGGAGTGTTCATACTCTTAGCGTAGTCGGCGACCGGCCGGAGGGGAAGGCGTTAGTCGTCGTCCTCGACAATCAGGGTAACGGTGCCCGCGTCCGCTGCCGCGCGAATTGCCGTCACAACCGCGGTTTGGGCGCTTTCGCCATCGGCCGGTTTGATTTTGCCCCGTTCTTCGATTTCTTCACGCAGATTGTCTGCCATACGGGTCGACATATTGTTCAGCAGGTGGTCAGCCGCGGCCGTCTGGGCGCCGCCGGTTGCTGCGGCGTGGCCAAGGGCAATTACCAAATCGGCTTGGTCGATGTCGCGCAGCACCTTGGGCACGTCCGGTACGGCAAGACGGGCAGGGATGTCCTCGAACGTGAAAATGGCCCTGCGGACCCCTTCGCCAAATGTCGGATCTTCCGACAAAAGCCCCTCAAGCACTTGTTCCCGAGTGGCGGCCGCACTGGAATTCAGGATCGCGCCAATCCTGGATTCGGCGCTGTCGGTGAAGGCCGGTATGGCCATACCACAATAACACTGTGCCAAACCGGCCCCCACGCGGGCCAGTGCCTCGGCCTTGATGTTTGCCGTTTTGGACATGGCGTATGCGATCCGGCGCGCCCGTTCCCCTGGCATCAGACCAAGCAGCGTTGCGGCTTTCGCCGTGGGCAGTTTGGACAACAGGACCGCTGACACCTCAGGGCTTTCGGCGGCGGTGATGGGCAGCATGTCTTCGGTGTCGAGTTCAATCACCGTTTGCCAAGGGTCCCGTCCGGCACGGGTGGCAGCCTCTTCCCGCAGACGGGCGACGGTGGCCGGAGAGATGCGACCGTCCAGTGACCTGAGTGCGGCTTCGATGCTGCCTGGCGGGGTCAGGGCGACATCTGCCAACTCACGCGCGAATTCCTGTGCCACGGCGTGCAGCGTTGCCTTGTCGACAAGATTCAGGGCCCCAAGTTCGCGCGTCAGGCGGGCCTGCGCGTCCTCTGGTAGTTGCGAGAGCGGGAGATCTTCCCCCTCACGCAGCAACAATTGCACGACCATCGCTGCCTTGCGTGATCGCGAGGATAGCTGCCGTGGAACGGACGGCGGCGGAGAAGCTGGGGCTGATGCGGTCATATCGGTCAGGATTCCAGAGGGTTGACCGACTCATAGCTGGCGTTGGTGAACGAGGGATTAATGCAAAGTAGGGTTTGCAAATTTGGACGGGGCGCCGCGCCCGGATGAAGTAATTCTACCTCAGGTTGTTCCGGGGTGGGTCATGCGTATGGAGAGTTGATGAAGCTCATTGCGCAACTCTTCACTCATCCCGTTTTTCGAGGCCGTGAGGCGATGCAGGGCAGAGACATGGCCCGTCAATTCCGCGATTTCCGCGTCCGTGTGTTCGCGGTCGGGGCGCGCAAATCCAGCGACGCTGCGGGTTTCGTCGTGTTCGACGCCAATCGCAACGCCGTAATTCAAGCCATAGGTCTTTGATTGCTCGAAGATATTGTGAGTGTCCAGTTCCGCCAGTTCGGACCAGCGTATCGCCCCGTTGTTGGAAAACCCCCAAGCCACGATCGGATCAACCATAACGTAACCCTTTTCGGAATATGTCTTCATCCAATCCTTTGGATAGGTCTGAAACTGAAATTCCGATGCCGTCATCCGAATATGAAATGCAATCGCGAAACCGGACGGGGACATGTCCTCCACTGTTTCCAGAATAGACGTTATTTTGCTGATATCCGCCATGTTGTTCTTTCAACTCGCTTTTAGGTTGCTTGCTTACTCACGTCGGTACAGAAATATATTAAACTACTGGTAGTTGGATGGTATTGCGGCCAAGGTCAAAAAGACAGCGAGAACTGGTCTTTGTTCCACGAAAGGGCCACGTTTGGTTAACTTAAGAACGCCTGAAGATGTGTCTGCCGTCGCCACGACGGGCTACTACATCGCGCTTCGCGTTGGTTTTGCTTTCCCGCTTGAGGAGGTCAACGCCCTGCCTCAGCCGTGGATTGATCACTATACCCGTTTGCGTTTCATGCTGCAGGACCCTGTAATCCGGTGGATTTACAGCAATACCGGCGCCATTTCCTGGAGCAGGATTGATCTGCCCGATCCTTTGCGGGTTCTGGATCAGGCGCAAACATTTGGCCTGCGCTATGGTGTGGCTGTGTCGTGCTTTGACGATAATTCGGACGGGCAGCGGTCGTTTGGACACTTTGCGCGGTCTGACAGGGAATTCACCGAGGAGGAGGCTCAGGCCCTGTATGACTACGTTTTGATGCGCCACCACGCCAAGGCGCCACCGACGAATCTGACGCCGGCCGAATTGGAGGCGTTGGGGATGGTCAAAGACGGTTTGAGGCTGAAACAGATTGCGCATGATCTGGGTGTATCCGAGGGGGCTGTGAAACAACGGCTGAAGAACGCGAAGATAAAACTCGGCGCGCAGACATCGGCCCAAGCTGCTGCAATGGCTAAGGAATTCGGGCTTATTTGAAGTCTCTGTTATTATTAATAAAAGATTAACAGTTTCTTAACGCAGCGTCAGGTTGCGGGCAAAATCGACTTACTTTCAATTGTGGCATTTTCATGGTTAACAAGTGGCGAAAGTGGACGCTAAATGGACTCTCCAAATAGGAGAGTGGAAATGAAAAACGTCACCTTTGAATTGTCGAATGTGCATTTGCACGGCTCGTCGTTCTTTGACTACCTCGCGCTGCGCAAGCAGTTCTTTGTCGACACCCTGCACTGGCAAATACCGCACAATGCAGATGTGGAGATGGATCAATATGATAATCCGACAGCTCGTTATTCGTTGGTGCTTGATGATGACGGGACGGTTCTGGCGGGGGCGCGGGCGATGCCAACCAGTGCCAGTTGGGGCGATCACACCTACATGTTGAAAGATGCCATGACGGGCAAACTGTCGACGATCCCTGCCGGCTTGGTCGATGAGGTCATCGAGACGCCGCGGGTCTGGGAATGCACGCGCCTTGTCATCGCACCTGAGGTGAAGTCGATGCGGCAACGGATGATCTGTCTGGATCTGATCGTGGAAGGTCTGATCGAGATGGCCAATGCCGAAGGGGCGGACACGCTGATCTCACTGTCCAATCTATGGCTGCTGCGCGCGTTGAAGCGGCTGGGTTACGGTGCCGAATTGCTTGGTGATCCCTACCAGAACGACGACGACGGCCACAAATATGCGGTCATGTCGATTGCTGCGACAGCAAAGCAACTGCCGCAACAAACCGCAGCCTGAATGCGACTGATCTGTCCGCGGGCGCTTGGGAACCGGCCCACGGACAGGGCCTTGAGGTATTAGGAATCGTCGCCGAAGACCCGCGCGAAGATCGTGTCGACGTGCTTGGTGTGATAGTCCATATCGAATTTTTCGTTGATGCCGTCCACACCAAGGGCGGCAACGACTTCTTCGTCCGCAAGCAGCTCTTCGCGGAA
>JAHDFG010000007.1:0-12392 GCA_020628265.1 Pseudooctadecabacter sp.
CCATGGGCGCCGCCATTCAGGCCGGTGTTCTGCAGGGTGACGTCAAAGACGTTGTGCTGCTGGACGTTACGCCTCTGTCGCTCGGCATCGAAACGCTGGGTGGCGTTTTCACCCGCCTGATCGACCGCAACACGACGATCCCGACGAAGAAGTCGCAGATCTTCTCCACAGCCGAAGACAACCAGAACGCCGTGACGATCCGCGTGTTCCAAGGTGAACGTGAGATGGCTGCCGACAACAAGATGCTCGGCCAGTTCAACCTCGAAGACATCCCGCCGGCCCCGCGCGGTATGCCCCAGATCGAAGTGACCTTCGACATCGACGCCAACGGCATCGTCTCTGTGGCTGCCTCGGACAAGGGCACAGGCAAGGAACAGAAGATCACGATCCAGGCCTCCGGTGGTCTCTCTGACGAGGACATCGAAGCGATGGTCCGCGATGCGGAAGAAAACGCCGAGGCTGACAAGGACCGCAAGGAACTCGTCGAAGCGAAAAACCAGGCGGAAAGCCTCATCCACTCGACTGAGAAGTCCATGGAAGAGCATTCCGACAAGGTCGACCCGACCACGATCGAAGCCATTGAGTTGGCCATCGCCGCGCTCAAGGACGATCTGGACGGTGAAGACGCTGGCAAAATCAAGTCCGGCATCCAGAACGTGACGGAATCCGCCATGAAACTGGGTGAAGCGATCTACAAAGCGTCTCAGGAAGAGGCCGGTGAGGCTGAGCCTGACATGCCTGGCGCGGACGAGGCTGGCGACGACGACATCGTTGACGCCGACTTCGAAGACCTCGACGACGACAAGCGCAGCTAAGCGCTCGCGCATTTGCAAGACCGGCCCAGTGCTGGGCCGGTCTTCTGCATCCCACGTAAGGGGAAAAGATCATGTCAAAACGCGATTACTACGATGTCTTGGGTGTCTCCAAAGGCGCGTCCGCCGACGAGATCAAGAAGGCCTACCGCCAAAAGGCGAAAGAGCTTCACCCCGACCGCAACACCGATAATCCCGATGCTGAAGCCCAGTTCAAAGAAGCGGGTGAGGCCTATGACGTCCTGAAGGACGCCGACAAGAAGGCGGCCTATGACCGTTTTGGCCACGCCGCGTTCGAAGGCGGAATGGGTGGCGGCGGTGGTCGCGGACCCGGCGGTATGGGCGGCGGCGCCGACTTTGGCTCTGCTTTCTCGGATATTTTTGACGACCTCTTTGGCAACATGGGTGGCGCGCGCGGAGGCGGTGGCCGGACCCGCGCCCAGCGCGGCAACGACCTGCGTTATAACCTCCGCGTTACGCTGGAAGAGGCTTATGCGGGCCTGCAAAAGACAATCACCGTGCCCACGTCCGTCAGCTGCGGATCCTGCAATGGCACAGGTGCCGAAGGCGGGTCCGAACCGCAAACCTGCCCCACTTGTTCCGGCATGGGCAAGGTCCGCGCGCAGCAGGGCTTCTTCACGGTCGAACGCACCTGCCCGACCTGTAACGGCATGGGCCAAACCATCAAGGATCCGTGCCACACCTGCCATGGTGCAGGCCGCGTCGAGAAAGAGAAGTCTCTCTCGGTGAATATTCCCGCAGGTGTCGAAACCGGCACCCGCATCCGTCTCGCTGGCGAGGGTGAGGCCGGCATGCGCGGCGGCCCGACCGGAGACCTGTATATCTTCATCGAGGTGCGCGACCACGATCTGTTCGAACGCGAAGGCAACCACCTGTTCTGCCGTGTGCCGGTGTCGATGGCGACGGCGGCCTTGGGTGGCGACATCGAAGTTCCCACGATCGACGGTGGCCGGTCCCGCGTGAAAATTCCGGCAGGGTCCCAATCCGGTCGCCAGATGCGCCTACGGGCCAAAGGCATGCCAGCCCTGCGCGGCGGCGGCCCAGGCGATATGTTCATCGAGATGGCGGTTGAGACGCCGGTAAACCTGACGTCCAAACAGAAGGAACTGCTGCGCGAGTTCGAGGATCTGTCGGCTGAGAACAATCCGCAAAGCTCCAGCTTCTTCAACTCGGTGAAAAGTTTCTGGGACTCCATGAAGGGCTGATTAACCATACGCTAACGGAATCACCGGACTGTAGGGCGCATGAAACATGCGCCCTCTTCTTTTGCCGAAGCCCCGCAGCTTCCCCTTGGCCCCGCTGAGCCCATCACCATTGATCGGGATGAGGTTCAGATTGTCCCCGCCGTGCCAAAGGCCAAGAACGGGAAACTGCCGTCCTACCTCTCAGATCATCGCAAACGGCTGCGCCATCGCTTCCTGACAGGCGGTGCGGCGGCTATGCCGGACTACGAAATTCTGGAACTGACCCTGTTCCGGATCATCCCGCGACAGGACGTCAAACCGCTGGCACGCCGCCTCATCGACACCTTTGGCGATCTCAATGGCGTTCTTGCCGCGCCCATCGGTCGCCTCGAACGGGTTGAGGGTGTGGGGCCCGCTGTCGCTCTGGAACTCAAAGTCATGGAAACCGTGACCCACCGCATGGCCCGCGCCAAGGTGATGCAGCGGCACGTGATCAGCTCTTGGGATGCGGTGCTGGACTATTGCCACACCGTCATGGCCCACCGCGACACCGAGCAGTTCCGCGTCCTTTATCTTGATCGCAAGAACGTCCTGATCGCGGATGAACAACAAGGCGAAGGCACGGTAGACCATGTGCCCGTCTACCCACGAGAGGTCGTCAAACGCGCGTTGGAGCTCAACGCCTCTGCACTGATCCTTGTGCACAACCACCCATCGGGTGATCCTACGCCCTCGTCCGACGATATCGCGATGACGCAGCAGGTGGCACAGGCCGCGCAGGCCTTGGGGATCTCACTCCATGATCACTTGATCATTGGCAGGTCCCGCGAACTCAGCTTCAAATCCCAAGGATTGATCTAGCGGCTGTCGGTCACCCACAGCTCAACCCGACGGTTGATCTGTTGCCCCCAGATCGTATCGTCACAGGCCATGGGCAGTGCCTCACCGAAGGCATCGACCTCCAGCGTCACGTTCCGTGGAACTCGGCCCCCAAGGGCACGTTCCACATCCCGCAAGACTGCCTCTGCCCGTGCAGCAGCCAAATCACGGTTGGCGACCGCTGGCCCACGCCCGTCACTAAACCCTACGAACATCAATGCCCGTCCACCGAAACGCCCGTCACGGATGGCCTGCGCCAGTTGCATTACGTTGGACCTTGACTGCCCGTCCAACCGCGTCGATCCGGGCTCAAACCGAAATGTGCTCGACATGCGGACGCGCGGCGACAAAACGCGGATCATGCGCTGCAGCTCGGCCAGGCTGACCTCACCGCCGGCCGAAACAATGGCGTTGGCCAACCTGTCACCCTGTTCGGCGATTGGAATTGGCACCGCCGCAAGATCGACAAACCCCGCGCGGCGGATCACCAACTGCGCCGACGGGGACCGCAACCATTCCAGAAATGCGTTGATCTGCGGATGCTGACGCCGCTCAGGCAAATAGAGGAACATCGGAAAGGTAAGCGGGTAATCCTCGGTTTTGAGGTCCAGAAAACCTGCGTCTGACCGTAATCCACAAGGCCCTTCAAGGGCCAAAGGCTGCGCGCCCGCCGTTTGCCCGTAAGGCAGCAAGGATAGGGCATTATCCCGTCCAGCAACCGCGCGGGCCAGCGCTGTTGCGGTGTCGTGGCGCTCGACGGGTTCCGCCAAACGCAGACCAAACGGCCGCATAAAGCGGTTCTCAAACCCCTGTATTTGTCCGTCACCTTCCGCAGGCAGCAGAATCTCGACGCCCTCGTCGCCGCCGCTCATGGCGCGCGTCAGATCGCCAATCGAGATACGGGTCAGATCGCCGCCGGCGGGAGCAACCGGCACCAATGCGTCCAGCGCAAGGATGCGGGCCTGCCGCGCCTGGGTGACACGACCCAAACCAGCAGCGCGAACGGCTTCGACCTCGGCATCAGAAAGCTCCCGCATGGAAAGCAATGCATCCACGTCTTGGGCAAGGAACTGGCCAAAGGCCACATCGGTCGGCTCTACGTCGATATCGATCCGCAGGACTTCCGTGCCATCCGAGGCCTCAAGACGAAACCCATCGACGTTCTCGCGAACGGACCATCCATTGTCGCGCGCATAAACGTCGATCAAGGCAGGCAGCAGCAGGTCGCCCATGCGGGCCGCGCCCGTCAGGCGAAAGTTTGGAACATAGGGTTCGAACGATGGGCAAGCGTCACCCTCACACACCATGTCCAGTTTCCGGAACGACAGCGGGCCCTCTTCCGTCATCAGGCTGACAATATCACCGTCAAAACCTACGAAGCGCCCTGAGACGACGTTTGCGTTATCGGGGCTGCGGAACGTGACATCCTGCGCGAAAGACGGGGTCACACAAACGAAATGTGCGGCGAAAATCGCCGCACACCAAAGTCGAAAGTTCAGAACATTAAACTCGGGCCACGTCATCTTGCGGCGAGTGTCAGGTCCTCGAACATGTTTTGCAAGATCAGAAAGTCACCAACAGCGTCGCAATCCGGCATCATCATCTGCAGATCCAGCGCTGTGGTCTCACCGGTCGGGGACACCTGAATGCTTTGCGCCTCAAGTTCCTGCCCGCAGTTCCCTGCGGTGATCTCGGCCTCGGCAACAAGCATCACATCAAGCGAGTTTGCGACCATAGCGGATGGGAAGGTGTAGACCTCGGCCATCAGAGCATCTTCGACGGCGCTGTCCCCGAGGGTCATCAGGAAGCCACCCTCGGCTGTGCTAATCCGTGCCATATCTCCGGGGTTTCCGCCGTGAATATGGGAAGGATCGCCAAAGGCCGCACCATTTTCATAGGCGCTCAGCATGACTGCGGTGTCGCCCTGCCACTGAAGAACCGCGCGGTCATATTCTGCGAAATCCGGAATAGTGACGGTAGCGACAGCACCATCTCCGTTGTCAAACGCGGCGATCAAAACGGCGACTTCGGCCAAGGCAGGGACGGAAATCTTGCTTACGCCGGCATCGTTGGTTGTGGCCGTGAACATCATGCCCTGATGATGGATTGTGAACGCCGTGGACAAGTGGCAGGGCGCAGAGATTGCAACGTCAACAGTCGCGGCTTCGCCCGCAGCAGCCATCATGTTCGGCACGCAGTCAATTTCGGTGGTAGATGTAACCGAAGTTTCGACTGTCTCGACTTCCGGCAAAACTTCAGGGTCCACAGATGCCAGTTGGACAGGGGCCTGCGGCACCTCTTCGATGCGGGCGTCATCGGGCAGCTCTACAGCTGCGGTCAGGGCTGGCTCAGGCGTTTCCAGAACCGGTGCTTCCGCCAGCTCGACAACATCCGAAGTCATCTCTTGGGCAGCAGGCTGTGAGGCCAGCTCTTCGCCGGACAGGTCGGCCGGACGCGCCTCGGGCGCGATGAAACTGGCCTCGACCAGTTCTACCGGATCGTCCGTGGCCGTAAATCGGGGGGGCTGATCGTTGGCGTCGGCGCCAAAACGGCTCGCCAATGCGTCACCGTTTTGCATCACGAATCCAATGCCCAGCGCCACGCTGAACGTGCCGGCGGCCATGCCGATTTTTTTCAATTGAGCCATTTCTACACTCCTTCCCACAAAGGGTCAGGATGCAGATTGCCTTACCCCCATGTCGTCAGAAGGGCGGCTCCAAGGATTCTTTCCGACGGCAATAAGGCGAAAACGCGGCCCTTGCCTAAAGATTTAGGCAAGTTTTCCGTGGCAGTGTTTGAACTTTTTGCCGGAGCCACAGGGGCAGGAATCGTTGCGACCGGGGTTGCCCCACGTGCTTGGATCATCCTCGACAAAGCCTGGCTTGGCCTCTCCGGCAGTCGCCGAACCAGCCGTTGTCGCCCCTGCCGCGGCAGCTGCAGCAGCGGCTGCTTGGCGTTGCTGTTCCATCGCCTGCGCCAACATCGCTTTTTGCTCTTCTTCCGTCATGGGCCGAATCTGGGCGAGCTTTTGCGTCACGTCAGACCGGAGACTATCAAGCAGGCCTTCGAACAGCTGGAAGCTTTCCGTCTTGTATTCATTGAGAGGATCACGCTGTGCGTAGCCACGGAAACCCACAACCGACCGCAGGTGTTCCAGCGTCAGGAGGTGTTCACGCCATTTGGCATCAATCGTCTGCAGGATGATCTGTTTTTCGATATTCCGCATGGTTTCCGCACCAAAGGCCTCAGCCTTCTCGGCCATATGGGCCTCGGCGGCTTCTTCCAGACGTTCACGGATATCGGTGTCATCGACGCCTTCTTCGTTGGCCCATTCGATGACGGGGACGTCAATGCCAAGCTGCGCGATGGTCTGCGCATACAGGCCCTCGGTGTCCCACTGGTCGGCATAAGATTTGGCCGGAATGTGGAAGTCCACCAGATCGTCGATCACCTGAGACCGCATATCCGCCACAATCTCGGACAGATCCTCGGCCTCCATGATCTCACGGCGCTGGCTGAAGATGACCTTCCGCTGGTCGTTCATCACGTCGTCGAACTTCAGCAGCTGTTTGCGGATATCGAAGTTGCGACCTTCGACCTTGGCCTGCGCCCGTTCAAGCGACTTGTTCACCCAAGGGTGCACAATGGCCTCGCCCTCTTTCATGCCAAGCGACGACAGAACCTTGTCCAGACGTTCGGACCCGAAGATGCGCATCAGGTCATCTTCGAGGGACAGGAAGAACGAGGACCGGCCCGGATCGCCCTGACGGCCAGAGCGGCCGCGCAGCTGGTTGTCGATCCGGCGGCTTTCGTGCCGTTCTGTGGCCAGAACGAAGAGACCACCGGCATCTTTCACCGCCTGCTCATCCGCCTTGTGGCCCTCTTCAATCCGTGTCCGGATCGCATCGGGGTCCGCATCGGGATCAGCCGCAATCGCTTCCATAATCTTGAACTCGACGTTGCCGCCCAGCTTAATATCGGTCCCGCGGCCGGCCATGTTTGTGGCGATTGTCACAGCGCCCAGCTTGCCGGCATCTGCCACGATCTGCGCTTCCTGCTCATGCTGGCGGGCGTTCAGCACGTTATGCGCGATGCCCTCTTTATCCAGCATTTGGCTCAGGAATTCGGACTTCTCGATCGAGGTCGTGCCGACAAGCGTAGGCTGCCCTCTCTCATGGGCCTCCTTGATCGCCTTCACCACACCGTCGAACTTCTCCTTCGCGGTCCGGTACACCTGATCGTTGTCATCCTGACGGGCGATAGGACGGTTCGTCGGCACCTCAACCACGCCAAGGCCGTAAATTTCCTGAAATTCTTCCGCTTCCGTCAGGGCCGTACCGGTCATCCCGCCCAGCTTGTTATAGAGGCGGAAGTAGTTCTGGAACGTCACCGAGGCGAGAGTCACGTTCTCTGGCTGGATCTTGCAGCCTTCTTTAGCCTCGATCGCTTGGTGCAGACCTTCGGACAAACGGCGGCCATGCATCATGCGGCCGGTGAATTCGTCGATCAGAACAACCTCACCGTCGCGGACGATGTAGTCCTTGTCCTTCGTGAACAGCTTGTGTGCCCGCAGGCCCTGATTGACATGGTGCACGATGGTCGTGCTTTCAGGATCATAAAGGGACTGATCCTCGGGCAGGATGCCTGCGGTGACCAAACGCTCCTCAAGGAACTCGTTGCCCTCATCCGTGTAGTTCACGTTGCGGGTTTTTTCGTCCAGCGTGAAATGCTCGTCCTGAATTTCGGGGATCAGCCGGTCAATGGCGAGGTACAGGTCCGTCCGGTCCTGTGCAGGGCCCGAAATAATCAGCGGCGTCCGCGCTTCGTCCACAAGGATCGAATCCACCTCGTCAACAATCGCGAAGTTATGGCCGCGCTGGTTCATCTGGCTCAACTCGGACTTCATGTTGTCGCGCAGATAGTCGAAGCCCAACTCGTTGTTGGTGGCATAGGTCACGTCACAGCGATAAGCGGCCTTCTTTTCGTCCTCGGGCTGCTGCGGGTAGACAACGCCGGTCGTCAGACCCAGCGCGCCGTACACCTGACTCATCCACTCGGCGTCACGTTTGGCCAGATAGTCGTTCACGGTCACAACGTGGACGCCTTCGCCCGTCAGCGCATTCAGATAGGCAGGGAAGGTGGCCACAAGCGTCTTGCCCTCACCCGTTTTCATTTCTGAGATATTGCCCTGATGCAGGAATATCCCGCCCATCAGCTGCACATCGAATGCGCGCAGGCCCAAAGCGCGTTTCGCGGCCTCACGGCAGTTGGCGAAGGCTTCGGGCAGAAGATCATCGAGGCTTTCGCCGCCCATCGCGCGCTTCGCAAGTTCTTCCGTCTTTTCCTTGATGCCTTCGTCCGTCAGCTTCTCGAACTCAGGCTCAAGCGCGTTGATCTTTTCGACCAGCGGGCGTGTGGCCTTCACCTTGCGGTCGTTTGGCGTTCCAAACACCTTCTTCGTGAGCGTTCCAAGACCGAGCATATTCTCTCCGCGCGCCGTATCCGGCGTCTCTGACATCAATGTGTGAGGAGGTTGGTTGTGCCCGGGTTGTGCCTGTCGGGCGCGCCCCATAGAACAGGGGCCAAGACCGGCCCCCTCGGGACCTTATCGGGATGTAAGGGGCCACTACATAGGTGTCAACGCCGCGCCCGGTCGCGGCCCATCAAGGGACTGTTAACATGCAAATTCGCACCAAAATTATGGCCTCCGCTGTCGCCCTCGCCCTGCTGGCAGGATCTGCGGTGGCAGATGGCCACGCCGAGATGACAGCAGACACGGTTGTGGCGTCCGTCAACGGGTCGGACATCACGCTGGGTCAACTGATCATGCTACGCAGCCAGCTGCCCGCCCAGTACCAGCAACTGCCGGATGATGTGGTCTTCAACGGGCTGGTCGAACAACTGGTCAACCAGCAGCTTCTGGGGGACACGCTGGAAGAGGAACCCAACCGCATTGCAATCGCGCTGACCAACGAACGCCGTTCTTTGCGCGCGGGTGAGGTTGTCAACGCTCTGACGTCCGCGCCGGTCACCGAAGAGGACCTGCAGGCCGCCTATGACGCCCGTTTCGCCGGTGAAGAGCCCGAGCAGGAATTCAACGCAGCCCATATTCTGGTGGAGACCGAAGAAGAGGCCATCGCCATCAAGGAGCGTCTGGACGGTGGTGCAGACTTCGCCGAAACCGCACAGGCGGAATCAACCGGACCTTCCGGCCCGAACGGCGGTAACCTCGGCTGGTTCGGCCCAGGCATGATGGTCGCCCCGTTCGAAGAAGCCGTCATGGCGCTTGAGGTTGGCGAAGTCTCGGATCCTGTTGAAACCCAGTTTGGCTGGCACGTCGTAAAGCTGAACGATGTCCGGATGTCCGAACTGCCGACGCTCGACTCCCTGCGCGAAGAGCTGACGACCGAAGTGCAGCAGGCAGAACTTAATGCGCTCTTGGAATCCTTGACCGCCGATGCCGAAATCACTCTGCCCGCCGAAGGTGATTTCGACTATTCGTTGATTCAGAACCTCGAACTTCTGGACGAATAAGATGAAAGTATCCCCGCTGGCCCCTGCCGCTTTCCCTGATTTGCCCGTCATTGACGGCGTCAGATTTGCCGCCACGGCCGCGGGGGTACGATACAAGGACCGGCCGGATGTCATGCTGGCCGAACTGGCGGCGGGCACGTCCGTCGCCGGTGTGTTCACACGGTCGGCCACACGGTCGGCGCCCGTTCTGGATTGCCAGGCAAAACTGGGGACAGGATCGACGGATCGTGCGGCGATCCTTGTGAACTCCGGCAATTCGAACGCATTCACCGGATCAGCGGGCGAACAATCGGTCGAAGCGATCTGCACGACAGTTGCGAATGTCATGGGGTTGGACGCCGCCCGCGTGTTCACCGCCTCAACCGGCGTGATCGGTGAACGGCTCCCGCATGACAGGATCATCGCGAAGGTGGAGAATCTCAACGATGCGTTGACGGACACGGGGATCGCAGACGCAGCACGCGCAATCATGACGACCGACACCTTTGCCAAAGGCGCATCAGCGAAGGTCGATATCGACGGACAGACCGTTACCATCGCAGGGATTGCCAAAGGCTCCGGTATGATCGCGCCGGATATGGCCACGATGCTGGTCTATATCTTCACGGACGCGCTGATTGCGGAGGCCCCGTTGCAAGCCCTCGTTGGAACCCTGACAGAGACGACATTCAACTGCATTACGGTGGACAGCGACACCTCCACCTCAGACAGCCTTATGATCGCGGCGACCGGAAAATCCGGTGTCGATGTCACTGAAAGCGCCGGATTCACAAAGGCTCTTCGCGAGGTGATGCTGGACCTCGCCCATCAGGTCGTGCGCGATGGTGAGGGCGCGACCAAGTTCGTCGAGGTCCGCGTCACGGGCGCGGCCACGGATGCCGAGGCGCGTACAGTAGGCCTGTCGGTCGCTAATTCGCCCCTTGTGAAAACGGCCATCGCCGGAGAGGACCCAAATTGGGGCCGGATCGTCATGGCCGTTGGCAAATCGGGCGCCCAAGCAGATCGTGATAAGCTCGCTATCCGGTTCGGCGATATCCTCGTGGCAGAGAACGGCTGGGTCGCAGAGAGCTACACCGAAGAGGCCGGCGCGACCTACATGAAGAACGATACTATCGTCATCAACGTCGATCTGGGCATCGCCGGCGGACTGGGGACCGTCTGGACCTGCGACCTGACCCACGGCTACATCACGATCAACGCGGACTATCGGTCCTAATTACCGTCGTTAGGGGCAATTCATGAAAACCGTTCTTGTGTCCGCCGTCGCCCTCATTGATGTCGATGGTCGCGTCCTGCTGGCCCAACGCCCCGAGGGCAAATCGATGGCGGGCCTTTGGGAATTCCCCGGTGGTAAAGTCGAACAGGGCGAGACACCGGAAGCCGCGCTGATCCGGGAACTGCACGAAGAACTGGGGATCGAGACGTGGGATTCCTGCCTCGCCCCGCTGACCTTTGCCAGCCATAGCTACGATGACTTCCATCTGTTGATGCCACTGTTTGCCTGCCGGAAATGGCAAGGAACGCCCCAACCGAAAGAGGGACAAACCCTTCAATGGGTCCGTGCAAATGACCTTCGTGATTATCCGATGCCGGCAGCTGACATCCCGTTGATCCCGATTCTCAGGGACTGGCTGTAGAGGCTGTTAGCGGTAACACACGCTTAGATCATCAAATGTGTCAGAAATTAGGCACAAATTAACACAATTATAACATATTTTGGGTGACGTGGGGATAGATCGCGCCATATGTTGGGGATGAGCACGATCTTGGGAGGGCATCATGCTTCGTACTATCACAATCGGATCGCACGTTCAGATTCAGGGACTTTTGGTCAGAACGCTCGACAACGGTAAACTCATTGTCGCAGTTGGAGATCGCCAGTTTGAGGGGAAACCCGTAAACCGGCCCAACTAGACACAGTTCGGTATCAGCTCCGAACATAAAAAGGGGACGCCCACTCGCGTCCCCTTTTTTGTTGGTGTTGAACAGCCCGCTTAGAGGGTGCGTTCAATTTCTTCACGCTCGAAGATTTCGATGACATCGCCCGGGCGAATATCGTCGTAGTTCTCGAAGGCCATACCGCATTCCTGACCGGACTGGACTTCGGCCACTTCATCCTTGAAGCGCTTCAGCGTTTTCAGCGTGCCTTCGTGGATCACCACATCGTCGCGCAGCAGGCGCACACCAGCGGACCGGCGGGCAACGCCTTCGGTGACCAGACAACCGGCAACCTTGCCGACGTTGGACACTTTGAAGACTTCCTTGATGTTCGCATAACCGATGAACTTCTCACGGACTTCAGCGGACAGCAGACCAGAGGCCGCCGCCTTAACATCGTCCACAAGGTCATAGATCACCGAGTAATAGCGGATCTCGACGCCCTTCTGGTTCGCCGTGTTCCGTGCGGATGCATTGGCACGAACGTTAAAGCCCATAACAGGCGCATTCGATGCCTCAGCAAGACCAATGTCGGATTCCGTAATCGCGCCCACACCGGAATGCAGCACGCGCACGCGAACTTCCTCGTTGCCGATCTTCTCCATCGCCTGAACGATGGCTTCGGCAGAACCCTGCACATCGGCCTTCACCAGAATAGGCAGTTCGCTGACGTTTTCGTCGGCCTTGGCGTTTGCCATCAACTGATCCAGCGTCACAGCAGCACCAGCGGCAGCGCGTTTCTCCTTGGCGGCGTTTTCACGGTATTCAGCGATCTCACGCGCCTGCGCTTCGGTCTCGGTGACGTTCAGAACGTCACCGGCTTCCGGCGTACCGTTCAAGCCCAGAACCTCAACAGGAACAGACGGTCCGGCCTCTTTCACGCGGTCGCCTTTGTCGTCGATCAGCGCGCGGACTTTACCCCACTGCTCACCCACAACAAAGATATCGCCTTGCTTCAGTGTACCGGTTTCAACCAGCACGGTGGCAACAGGACCACGGCCCACATCAAGCTGTGCTTCGATCA
>JAHDFG010000007.1:12492-14215 GCA_020628265.1 Pseudooctadecabacter sp.
TCAACCAGCACGGTGGCAACAGGACCACGGCCCACATCAAGCTGTGCTTCGATCACAGCGCCTTGGGCGGCACGATCGGGGTTGGCTTTCAGTTCCAGAATCTCGGCCTGCAGCGCGATCGCTTCGAGCAGTTCATCAAGGCCCTGACCGGTCTGAGCCGACACTTCGACATCCTGCACTTCACCGGACATCTTTTCGACGATGACTTCGTGCTGCAGCAGATCCGTGCGGACCTTATCAGGGTTCGCTTCAGGCTTATCCATCTTGTTGATGGCCACGATCATCGGCACGTCAGCCGCTTTGGCGTGGTTGATGGCCTCAATCGTCTGCGGCATCACCGCGTCGTCAGCTGCCACAACCAGAACCACGATATCAGTCACCTGCGCACCACGGGCCCGCATGGACGTAAACGCCGCGTGGCCAGGGGTATCAAGGAACGTCAGAACCGCGCCGCCATCTGTGGTTACCTGATAGGCACCGATGTGCTGAGTGATCCCGCCTGCTTCGCCGGCCACAACCCGCGCGTTGCGGATCGCATCCAGAAGCGACGTTTTGCCGTGGTCAACGTGGCCCATGATCGTGATGACCGGCGGACGGCCTTTCAGATCTTCGGGCTTGTCTTCTTCGGCGTTGATCACGTCTTCGACGTCTGCGTCCGACACACGGACAACGTTGTGACCGAACTCGTCGATGATCAGTTCAGCGGTATCCGCGTCAATGGTCTGCGTCTGCGTTGCCATGATGCCGTTGGTCATCAGCGCCTTCACAACGTCTGCGACCTTTTCGGACATCCGGTTGGCAAGCTCGCTGACCATGATGGCCTCGGGCAGCTGCACGTCGCGGATGACCTTTTCACGCTCAACGGACTGGCCCATGGCCTTCTTGCGGGCGCGTTCCTGCTGACGCTTCATTTGCGCCATGGACCGCTGACGGCCACCTTCGCCACCACGCAGCGCCTGATTCAGGGTCAGCTTGCCGGAGCGACGGCCATCATCGGCCTTGCCCTTACCGCGCTGGTCACGGTCGTTCTCTTTCTTGCGGGGCGTCGCCGCAGGGGCCGGCGCACCGCGACGCTGTGCGGGGGCGACAGCAGGATCGGCAACAGGGGCAGCAGCGGCTTGCGCTGCGGCCTCGGCTTCACGCTTCTTGCGCTCTTCCTCTTCCTGCTTGGCCTTCACGGCCTCTTCGCGTTCACGCTCTTCGCGCTCTTTGGCTTCCTGCTCGGCACGACGCTTGGCGCGTTCCTCGGCACGGGCCTTTTCTTCGGCCGCACGTTTTGCAGCGTCTTCAGCCTCACGGGCCTTGGCCGCCTGCAATGCTTTCATGCGGCGTTCAAGTTCGGCGTCCGAAATACCGGCGGGCCGCTTGGAAGGATCACCCCCCACTTGCGGCTTCGCACCCGCAGCAGCACCCGGCTTTGCCGCACCCGGCTTGGGCACGACAACGCGCTTGCGCTTCGTTTCAACGACGACACTCTTGGTGCGGCCATGGCTGAAGCTCTGCTTCACCTGTCCGGGCCGTGCAATCCCAAGTGGTTTCTTACCGTCTTGATCGCTCATGTAGCTTAACTATCCTCTCGGGCGGGGCCTTCCCCGCCACCTATCTCACGCATGCTTCTCAGCTTTGCGGCTTCCTTTACAACACGGTCGCTGAGTCCACCAGAGGCGAGTGCCCCATGTATCACAGTCTCCCGTCCGAATGCCAAACCCAATTCCTGGGCCGT
>JAHDFG010000007.1:14315-18554 GCA_020628265.1 Pseudooctadecabacter sp.
TGCCTCTACCATCTGGGGTGTCAGGCCTTCGAATGCAATAAGGCTGTCCTCAACACCCAATGCGCGGGCGTTCTCAAGCGCCTTGGCGTTCTGCGCGTCGATCACGTCACGGGCACGGGCCTGCAACTCACCTGCCGTTGCTTCATCAACACCGTCGATGACCAGCAGTTCGTCGATTTCGACGTAGGCCACTTCTTCAAGGTTGGTGAACCCTTCGGAGACCAGCAACTGGGCAAAGAATTCGTCCAGATCCAGCGTGTCCATGAACAGCTTGGTGCGCTCTTCGAACTCGGCCTGACGGCGCTTGGATTCTTCTTCCTCGGTCAGGATGTCGATATCCAGACCCGTCAGCTGGGACGCCAGACGCACGTTCTGACCGCGGCGACCAATGGCCAGCGACAGCTGCTCCTCAGGCACAACAACTTCGATGCGTTCTGCATCTTCGTCGAAGACAACCTTGGACACTTCCGCAGGCTGCAGCGCGTTCACAAGGAACGTCGGCATGTCTTCATTCCACGGAATGATGTCGATCTTCTCGCCCTGCAACTCGTTCACGACCGCCTGCACGCGGCTGCCGCGCATACCAACGCAGGCACCCACAGGGTCAATGGACCCGTCATAGGAAATCACAGCAATCTTCGCACGGGAGCCAGGGTCACGGGCAACCGCCTTGATCTCGATGATACCTTCGTAGATCTCGGGCACTTCCATCTTGAACAGCTCGGCCATGAACTCAGGCGCGGTGCGGCTCAGGAAGATCTGGGGGCCACGCTGTTCGCGGCGCACATCCTTGATGTAGCAACGGATGCGGTCGTTCGGGCGATAGCTTTCGCGGCCGATCTTCTCGTTGCGGCGCAGGATGGCTTCGCCGGTGCCTACGTCGACGATAACGTTGCCGTATTCTTCACGCTTCACAGCGGCGTTGATGATGGTGCCAGCACGATCTTTGAAATCTTCGTACTGCTTGTCACGCTCGGCTTCGCGGACCTTCTGCAGGATCACCTGCTTGGCGGACTGGGCAGCGATGCGGCCCATTTCAACCGGCGGAACCTCTTCCTCAAAACGGTCACCAACCATCGGCGCGCCTGCGAAATCGGTCACGACCTCACCTTCGCGCAGCCAGAAGGCGCCAGACTTGGGCTGTTCGAAATAGGGTTTCGCCTGATCCGTGGTGAACTCAGCCTGATAGTTTTCCAGCTCTTCCTCATCCACAACGGTGCGCACACGGGTGAACGTCGCGCGACCGGTCTTGCGGTCGATGGACACGCGAATGTCCATTTCAGCGCCGTAGCGGGACTTCGCCGCACGGGCGAGGCTTTCTTCCATGGCTTCAACAACCAGACCGGGGTCGATCTGCTTTTCGCGGGCCACAGCCTCGGCGGTTTGCAACAGTTCAAGCTGGTTGGCAGATGTAATCGCCATCAGTCTTTCTCCTCTTCCGAGCCGTCCAACACGGTCTCAACTTCGTCAAATTGGGTTTCGTCGATTTGGCCGGCATCCTTGCGGCCTTTCAGAACATCGCGGATCAACTCGTCCGTCAGGACAAGTTTGGCGTCGGTCAGCCAGTCGAATTTCAGACCGATGGTCACGGGTTCACCGTGATCTTCAATCTCGATCAGGACCTCGTCGCCTTCAGTGCCTTGCAAGGTTCCCTTGAACCGTTTGCGGCCGTCGATCTGTTCTTCGGTTTCGATCTTGGCTTCAAAGCTTTCCCATTGATCGAAATCCTTCAGACGGGTCAGGGGCCGGTCGATGCCGGGGCTTGAGACCTCAAGCGTGTATGCATCAAGGATCGGGTCTTCCACGTCCAGCAGCGCCGAAACTGCCGTGCTGATCTGGGCGCAATCATCAACCTCAATCGTGCCGTCCGGTTTTTGCGCCATGATCTGCAGCGTGGATTCCTTGCCGGTCATCAGACGCACGCGCACGATTTCATACCCCATGTCCTCAACGGTGGGGGTGATGATCTCGGTGATGCGGCGATCCATGGCCGCGCGGGCGATCAAGTCTGACATTCTGGTCCTATGGTCGAAACACAAAAAAACGGGCGCGCGGCCCGTTGTCGTATCCGGTGGGCTTCGGGGGTGGAGGCCGAAGCGCCGCTGTTATGGGTGATATACGGATTAGGGGGTGAGTCTGCAAGGGTTGGTTTTTGGCGTTAACTTTTGGTGCTGGGCCAGACAGGTGCCATACGCCAGCCATACACGAGCCATACGCAAACCATACGCCCTAAATCGGCCTCATTGTCCCATTAACCACTTCGGCAGTTTGAAAACCTGTAGGAGGGATTAATGAACGCTTCGATCTTGCTCGCCGTCGGCGGCGCGTCGTTTTTGTGCGGTGTCGCACTCATGTATCTGGTGATGATGCGCACCATGAGAAAGCGCATCGCAGAGGGCACAATCGTCGTCCCCTAAAGCAAAAAAGCCCCGCCAATCTGGCGGGGCTTTCGTTTGTCAGGTGTCTCTCTGGCTTACGCCACGGACCAACGCTCAGCCATGCGGGCGTTGTCCATCTGCCAGAGGTTACCAACAGTGTCGGGGCTGTAGATGCGGTTGTTCACAGCCTGAACGTAGTTGGCGAACATCGGGATCAACACGCCGCCTTCGTCACGCAGAATCTGTTGCATCTCGTGGTACTGATCACGACGCTTGTCGGTGTCCAGTTCAGCACGTGCCATCAGCAGCAGTTCCTGGAAGCGGGCGCTGTCATCCTCATCCCACTGGCTGTCGTTCCACGGCACACCCGCTTCGTACGCGGTGGAGAACATCCAGTCCTCGGTCGCGCGGCCAGACCAGTAGCAAGCACAGAATGGCTTGTTCAGCCAAACGTTGGACCAGTAACCGTCGGACGGCTCTTGGATCACGTTGATGTTGATGCCGGCCGCCGCGGCGGATGACTGGAACAACTGACCCGCGTCAACCGCGCCTTCGAACGCTGCGTTGGACGCGGAGAATTCGATGTCGAGGCTGTCGAGGCCGGCTTGCTGCAGGTAGAACTTCGCCTGATCGGGATCGTATTCCAGCTGCTCCATCTCAGCGTGGTAGTACTGGTTTGCAGGGCCGATTGGCGTGTCGTTACCGACTGCACCGTGACCCAGCAGGATCTTGTCGACCAATTCCTGACGGTTGATGCCGTACTTCAGCGCCTTACGGACGTTGACGTCATTGTAAGGGGCCACGTCTGTCAGCATCGGCATGGAATAGTGCTGGTTGCCGGTCACTTCCTGAATGCGTAGCGCAGGGTTGGCGCGCAGCAAGCTTTCGGTTTTGAAGTCGATCCGGTTGATCGTGTCCACCTGACCAGTCATCAGCGCGTTCATACGGGCTGTGTTGTCGTTGATGGCGATATATTCGATCTCATCAAAGAAGCCGGCGCTGTCGCCTTTGTAGTGATCCGCGTAGCGGGATGCGGTCATGCGGACACCCGGGTCAAAGGACGTCACTTGATAGAGACCAGTCCCGATACCCTGTGCGATCGCTTCTTCGATCATGCCCGCAGGATACATCAGGATGTGGTAGTCGGACATCAGATAGGGGAAGTCAGCGTTGCCAGCAGCCAGCGTGAACTGCACCTGATGGTCGGTGATCTTCGTCATCTCGGTGATGGCTTCGACGATCGGCTTGGCGGCGGACTTCGAATCCTCGCCCACATGCATCTGCAAAGATTCGATCACGTCGTCCGCGCCAAAAGCTTTGCCATTGTGGAAGGTCACGCCCTGACGCAGGTTGAACGTCCAGGTCTTTGCATCTGCTGACGCTTCCCAGCTTTCAGCCAATTCACCGACCAGTGAGCCGTCAGCGGCAACTTCGGTAAGGCTGTCAAAAACCGCACCTTGAGCAGAGGCAATCATAAAGAGATCGGAGTGTGTCCGGCCATCCCAGCTGTCAGAGGTGTTTGCGCCACCCAGACCAGCCGTCAGTTTTCCGCCCCGCGTTTGGGCGCGAACAGGCATACCGGTTGCTGCAAGTACACCAGCAGCGACGCCGGTCTGCAGCAGTCCACGTCTGCTAATTCCATACATATTTTCGTTCTCCCTGAGTTTATGACGCTTATTCTACGCCGATTCGGTCACATCTTATCAACAGCCGCGTCGCCAATGTTGTCGACACCGCGCTGTTCAAGAAGCTCTGACAGCCAGTCCGGGTCCATTTCGGGCACCGAACTCAGCAACAGATCCGTGTAGGCATGGTGTGGGGGCTGGAACATTTCTGTCTTCGGCCCCTGCTCCACGACCTT
>JAHDFG010000007.1:18654-22054 GCA_020628265.1 Pseudooctadecabacter sp.
AGGCATGGTGTGGGGGCTGGAACATTTCTGTCTTCGGCCCCTGCTCCACGACCTTGCCGTCTTTCATTACCACAACTTCATCCGCAATCGCCTTCACGGTCGCGAGATCATGGGTGATGAACATGTAGGACAGGCCAAGTTTGTCCTGCAAATCCGCCAGAAGACGAAGGATGCCTTCGGCGACCAATTGATCGAGCGCCGAGGTCACCTCGTCACAGATGATGAACTTCGGCTCCGCAGCCAACGCGCGAGCAATGCCGATGCGCTGTTTCTGACCACCTGACAGTTCCGACGGCAGCCGGTTGTGATAGGTCGCGGGGTCCAGCTCAATCTGGTCGAGCAGCTCATCAACGCGTTCGCGTTTCTTCGCACCCTTGAGGCCCATGTAGAATTCAACCGGACGACCGATGATCTGGCCAATCGTCTTGCGGGGGTTCAGAGCGGTATCCGCCATCTGATAGATCATCTGCGCCTGACGCAGTTGTTCCTTGGTCCGCTTTTTGTAGTTGCCGGGCAGGACTTCGCCGTCAAAGGCGATTTCCCCCATGCGCGGCGGCAGAAGACCGGTAATGCAACGCGCGGTCGTCGATTTCCCCGAACCGGATTCACCCACCACGGCCACGGTGCGGCCTGCATGAATGTCAAAGCTGACGTCGTGCAAAACATCTGTCGTGCCGTAAGCCGCCGTAATGCCGCGGACGGAAACAACAGGCGTCGCGTTTGCCGGTACCGGAGCTTGCTGGGGTCGCTGGAACTCACGCACCGCCCAGAGGGATTTCGTGTAATCCTCTTTCGGGGCGGACAGCATTGTGCGGGTGTCGGCCTCCTCGACTTCATCCCCGCGGAGCAGAACTTTGATCTTGTCCGCCATCTGCGCCACCACGGCGAGGTCGTGGGTGATGTAGATCGCGGCTGTATCAAACTCTTCAACGATCTCACGGATCGCGGCGAGGACTTCGATTTGCGTGGTCACATCGAGCGCGGTGGTCGGTTCGTCGAAGATGATCAGGTCCGGGCGGCATGACATCGCCATGGCCGTCATCGCGCGCTGCAGCTGACCACCGGACACCTGATGCGGATAACGGAACCCGATTTCATCGGGGTTCGGCAGACGCAGTTTGCGATAGAGTTCGATCCCGTCGGCCACGCTGGCGGACCGGCTGTCGACACCGTGTTGCACCGGGCCTTCGGTGTGTTGATCGATCAGCTTGTGTGCGGGATTGAACGACGCTGCAGCGGATTGCGCGACGTAGGCGATGCGTTTGCCGAGCAGGCTGCGTTTCACAGCGGCAGACGCCTTGACCAGATCGATACCATCGAAATCAACCGTACCGTCAGAGATGCGAACGCCGTCGCGGGTGTAGCCCATCGACGCCAGTCCAATGGTGGACTTGCCCGCGCCGGACTCGCCAATCAGGCCCAGAACCTCACCCTTGTTCAGCTCAAGATCGACCCCGTTGATGATGGGGTTCCATGTCTCGTCCGAGCGGCCTTCGATCTTCAGGCCCTTGATGGTCAGCAAACGGCTCATTCTTTCAGCCCCGAAGATTTGTGCAGCATCCAGTCGACGACGAAGTTCACGGCGACAGTCAGCAGGGCGATGGCGCCCGCGGCCAGCAGCGGCGTGACAGCAGCCGTCGGCGCAAACGCCGCGAAGTTGATGAACGGGGCAAGGTCACGAACCATGGTGCCCCAGTCGGCCAACGGAGGTTGGATGCCGACGCCAAGGAACGACAGGGCGGCAATGGTCAGGAACACAAAGCAGAAGCGAAGCCCGAATTCTGCAAGCAGCGGCGCCATGGCGTTAGGCAGGATTTCCTTGAACACCAGATAGCCAAGACCCTCACCTCGAAGCTTTGCGGCCTCGATATAGTCCATCACGACGATGTTCAGACCAACGGCACGGGCGAGGCGATAGACGCGCGTGCTGTCGATCACGGCAATAATCACGACCATAAAGATCGTCAGAGGAATGCCCCATTGGTTCGCCCAGACACTTGCGATGGTCATCAAGAGCAGCGCGAAAATCAGGGACGGAATAGCCATAAGAACGTCCACGCCTCGGGACAAAAGCTGATCCAGCCAGCCCTGTAGCGTCGCGGCCAAGAAGCCAAGCGATCCCCCGATGAAGAACGCAAGGCAGGTCGTGATAAACGCAATACCAACCGTGTTCTGTGCACCAAAGATCAAACGACTGAGGATATCGCGGCCAATCTGGTCGGTACCCAGCGGATAGTCAGGGTTGCCGCCCAGCGCAGGATCACCCCCCGCCATGACGTTGGCCGCCCCAAGGATTTCGGCCTGACCGTAGGGTGCAATGGCACCCGCGAAGACCGCAACGAAGGCATAGATCAAGATAACAAGAATGCCGAACGACGCCGTGAGAGGCATTTGGCGGAACAGTTTACGGCTACCCGCCGTACCAACGGAGCGACCCAAAAGGCGGAACAGATATGCTGCAATCGCCGCAATGATGAATCCCTGTACTGCCCAACGGAAGAAGATCACAGCGGCATTCGGGACATTATCCACGACCCGTGGCTGGAAGTAGAAGTAGATCGACCAGATCAGCAGCGCGCCCCCAAAGACGTAACCGAAAGCCTCGCCGTAGGTCATGTCGCGGAAGCGCGGCGCGTCGTTGGTGACTTTCTGCCCCGCGAACCGGAACACGTAAGCCGCACCGAGCAGGACGAGCAGGATGACTGCGAAGGACAAGAGACCGCTCATTTCGGGTGCCTCAGACGTGGGTTGGACACAATCGACAGAATGTCAGCGGTCAGGTTCAGAAGGATGTAGGCCGCTGCGAAGATCAGGCAGCAGGCCTGCACGACCGGAATGTCGCGGATTTTAACTGAGTCCACGAAGAGCTGGCCGATGCCGGGGTAGACGAAGACCACCTCAACCACGACGACGCCGGTGATCAAATAGGCGAGGTTCAGCGCGATCACGTTGATGATCGGGGCCAATGCGTTGGGCAGCGCGTGCTTCACAATCACGCGCATGGGCGACAGGCCCTTAAGGCGGGCCATTTCGATATAGGGCGAGGCCAAAAGGTTAATAATGGCCGCCCGTGTCATCCGCATCATATGCGCCGTGACGACCAAAGTCAGCGTGAGCGCGGGCAGCATGGATTTTTCCAACCGCTCCGAGAACGGCATCCCGTCGAAGATGTTGGACAGGCTTGGGAAGATCGGGTTCAGCACTGCCAGGAACAGGATCAGCACATAAGCCATGAAGAATTCGGGACTGGAAATCGAGCTGAGCGTGAAAATGTTTGCAGCGCGGTCAAAGGCCGTGTTGCGGTAAAGTGCTGCGAGGATGCCGAGCGTCACGGCAAGCGGCACGGCGATGCAGGCGGTGACCGTTGCAAGGAACATCGTATTGGACAGGCGGGGCGCGA
>JAHDFG010000236.1 GCA_020628265.1 Pseudooctadecabacter sp.
TACTGGATCGCCAACAACATGATCACCTTCACGCAGCAGTATCTGATCATGCGCAGTCAGGGCGTGAAACCCGACGTGTTCGGCAACATCTTGGGCCGCAACAAGTCGGACCAGAAGTAGTAACCGCTGTCACCTCCGCAGGCAGCACCGGATGGATTTTGGACGCAGGGCGCTGACACCAGATGCCCTGCGTCCAGAAAAGGACCTTTGACATGATGCTGCCTTTCCCAATCGTTGAGGAACCGGACGATCAGACCCGCGAAGCCGGCCGCAAGATGTTTGCCGGTGAGACAGAGTTCCTGAAAGGCGTCGTTGCGATGAACGGCTTGCCGGATTCCGACCGCCCCGAAGTGTGTTTTGCCGGCAGGTCCAATGTCGGCAAATCCAGTCTGATCAATGCGCTGACAGGTCGCAAAGGTCTGGCGCGGGCATCGAACACGCCAGGGCGGACGCAGGAGATCAACTACTTCACGGTCGGCGAAAGCCATTTCCTTGTGGACCTACCAGGCTATGGCTACGCCAATGCCCCCGTTGCGGTCGTCGAAAAGTGGCAAAAGCTGCTGAAAAGCTACTTGCAGGGCCGTGCAACTCTGCGCCGTGCCTTCGTGCTGGTCGATGCGCGTCACGGCGTGAAACCCGTTGACGAAGAGATCATGTCTCTGCTGGACAAGGCCGCCGTCACCTTCCAGTGCGTGCTGACCAAGACGGACAAGTTGAAAAAGGGCGATCTGGACCGTGTACTCAAGCAGGTGCGCGAAAAGCTTTCAAAGCACCCTGCCGCCTACCCCGAACTTGTGCTGACGTCTTCGGAAAAGGGTGAGGGCATAGAAACGTTGCGCGCGATCATCGCAGGGATAGACTAGCCTCAATCGACCGCCCGAAAGCCGGATATGAGAAAGCAAGACATGAACCGCGACTGGATCGCCACCGCCGCCACGCTTAGCGCGGCCCTGCCTTACCTGCAGCGTTACAATGATGCGATTGTCGTCATCAAACTGGGCGGCCACGCCATGTCCTCGGACGAGGAGATGGAGAACTTCGCACGTGATGTCGTCCTGATGCGGCAGGTCGGTGTGAACCCCGTGATCGTCCATGGCGGCGGGCCGATGATCAACGAGATGCTGGGCAAGCTTGAGATCAAGTCGGACTTCGTGAACGGCAAGCGGGTGACGGATCAAGCCACCGTTGAGGTGGTCGAGATGGTCCTGTCCGGCCGAGTGAACAAGTGGATCGTCAATGCGATCAACCGACAGGGTGGTCAGGCGGTTGGCCTGTCGGGCAAAGACGCAAACCTGATGATCTGCGATCAGGACGCGCCTGAGTTGGGTCTGGTGGGCACGCCTGCTGATATCGACACCAAGGTTCTGAAGACCCTGTTTGCCGCGAACACTATCCCCGTGATTGCACCGCTCGGCGCAGGTCGGAATGGTGAGACGTTGAATGTGAATGGCGACACCGCGGCGGGGGCTATTGCTGCGGCGCTGAACGCCGACCGGCTGTTGTTGCTAACGGATGTGCCCGGCGTGATGGATGCAAACAAGAACGTTCTGACGGACCTGACGGACACGCAAGTGCGCGACCTGACGGCCTCTGGCGTGATCGCGGGCGGGATGATCCCGAAGACGCAAACCTGTCTGGACGCGCTGAATGGCGGGGTTCGGGCGGCTGTCATTCTAGACGGACGCGCCCCGAATGCCTGCCTGCTCGAGTTGTTCACCGAGCACGGTGCAGGGTCGATCATCCGGACGGCGCGGTGACACTGAACGAGATAGCCAAGGCCGCTGCGGCCGCGCATCTCACCCCCATGGGCGGGGTCCACGACGACGGACAGACCATCATTCTGCTTGGCCCCAAGGAGCCGGGGTTTTGGTCTTTCTTGCAGACGGAGCCTGAATTTCTGGATCAGGCGCCCGATCCGATGGACCGATGGTCCGCACGGGTGATTACGGGCCTGGCTGCTGGTTTGGACGCACAGGCCGTCTTTCCCTTTGGCGGGCCGCCCTTTCATCCCTTCATCTCATGGGCGTTGCAAAGCAACGAGTGCTGGCAAAGCCCTGTTGGGCTTTTGGTCCATAAAGATGCAGGATTGTTGGTGTCCTACCGCGGGGCGCTGGTTTTTGACCGTTTGCTAAAGCTGCCTGAGAGCGGCCCCTCGCCCTGTCAAACCTGTATCGGCCAGCCTTGCCTCACGGCGTGCCCTGTCGATGCTTTGTCGGGCAGCGGATATGACGTACCTGCCTGCAAGGCCCACATCGACGTGGACGCAGTGTGCCGTGCGGGCTGTCGTGTGCGTCTGTCTTGCCCTGTTAGCCAGTCTTACGCTCGTGATCCGGCGCAGACTGCGTTTCATATGGAGGCCTTTTACCCGTCATGACCAAACGCCTGATCCTGATCCGCCATGCGAAATCCAGTTGGGATACCCCGATGGACGACCACGCCCGCAGTTTGAACGACCGCGGGCGTCGTGCGGCCTTGGCGGTGGGCAAATGGCTTCGGGAGAAGGGCTATGTCCCTGATGTGATCTACAGCAGCGATGCCGCTCGAACGGCTGAGACCACGGCGTTGCTGAAGGAGGGCCTTGAGGCTGCCCCACAGGTCACATTTCGAGCAGACATGTATCATGGCGCTCCAGAGACCCTCTCGGACGTCCTGCAGGTGGCTGAGGGGGATGTGGTGGCCCTGGTGGCCCACAACCCTGGCATCGCGTTCTTCGCCGAAGGGATTGTGGCGGCGGCGCCGGATCATCCACGTTTCGTTGATTACCCGACCTGTGCGACATTGGTCTGCGACTTCCCCATAACGCATTGGGCCGACGCGTCACCCGCATCGGCCCAAGTCGTTGATTTCATCGTCCCGAAGGACCTCGATGCTTAGTGGCCGAGGATCTGGCTGAGGAACAGCTGGGTGCGTTCAGACTGCGGGTTGTTGAAGAACTCTTCCGGTTCGTTCTGCTCCACAATCTGGCCTGCGTCCATGAAGATCACGCGGTTGGCGACCTGACGGGCAAAGCCCATTTCGTGGGTCACGCAGAGCATGGTCATTCCTTCTTCAGCCAGCTCGATCATCGTATCGAGCACTTCCTTGATCATTTCAGGGTCAAGCGCAGAGGTCGGTTCGTCGAACAGCATGATGCGCGGCTTCATGCAGAGCGAGCGGGCAATCGCCACACGCTGCTGCTGACCACCTGAAAGCTGTCCGGGGTACTTCAGCGCCTGATCGGGGATTTTCACCTTCTCAAGGTAGTGCATCGCGATCTCTTCGGCTTCCTTCTTGGGCGTCTTGCGCACCCAGATCGGGGCCAGCGTGCAGTTCTCAAGGATCGTCAGATGCGGGAACAGGTTGAAGTGCTGGAAGCACATGCCGACCTCTGACCGGATCTTGTCGATGTTCTTGAGGTCCGAGGACAGCTCTGTCCCGTCGACGATGATCTGGCCGGCCTGATGTTCCTCAAGACGGTTGATGCAGCGGATGAGCGTGGACTTACCAGAGCCGGATGGCCCACAAATCACGATCCGTTCGCCACGGTTCACCGTGAGGTTGATGTCACGCAGAACGTGGAACGTGCCGTACCACTTGT
>JAHDFG010000237.1 GCA_020628265.1 Pseudooctadecabacter sp.
TGATCGACAAGGGGCTCCAGATAGGCGCGAAGCTGGGCTGCCTGTGCGGCATCGTCTGCGTAGACGTAGAATTCCGACGCGAGCCGCTGGTCAAGAAAGCCGGTGAACGTCAGCCGGAAGGAACTGACCATCGTGGACACGCCCACGTTCGCCGCCATCGCCAGAAGCAGGGCCATCAGTGCAAGCGACAGGCCGGGCAATTGTTGGCGCGTGTCGGCCCAGAACCATTCTGCCCTGACGGATCGTGCCCGTGATGCGCCAAAGGCCAACACACGGTCCAATACCAACGGCAGCGCAAGGGCGGCCCCGATCAGCAGTGCCGCCAGCATACCGAAGCCAGCAACAAGGCCGCCGCCCACCCAGCCCAAGAGGCCGGCAAGCAACAGGAGGAGCACCGCAATACCCGCCTGCAGCACGCGACCACGGCCCGCTTGCATCGCCCAAGCCCGTGGCCGCGCCGAAGCCAGCAAAGGCATCCGCGCCAATCGCCACAGCGATGCCGCCGCCGCAAGGGCCGTGCCACCAACGGCAATGGCCATGCCGGACAACCACCACTCAGGCCGTAGCTGCAAGGTGCCTGAGACCGACGCGCCATAAAGGCCGGAGAGGGTAGCTGCGACATCAGGCAACAGGGCCGCAGCGATGATGTAGCCAAGCGCCACACCAATGGTCCCCGCGATCAGGGAGAGGGCAAGCAACTCCGCCCCGATCAGCAACACCAGACGCCGCAACGGGAAGCCCAGCGCGCGCAGGGTGCGGATGACGGGGCGGCGTTGTTCGAAGGCCAGACCAATGGCGCCATTGACGATGAAGATGCCCACCGCAAACGAAAGGAGGCCAAACGCCGTCAGGTTCAAATGGAAGCTGTCTGTCAACCGACCCACATCCGAGCCTGATTGCGGGGGCCGCAAGGTCAGGTCGGGTGCGACGTCCTCAATCGGGGGGCGCGTGACCGGTTGATCCGGTCGAACGATCAGGCGGCTTAACTGGCCGTTCAACTCCAGCAGACGTTGCGCCGTGCCGACATCGGTCAGGATCACGTTCGGGGCTGTGTCTGGGGTGACGACGGTGCGCACCGGCGGGTCTTCAAGCCGTGCGAGGGTTTCTTCGGTGCCGAATAGAACTCCGTTCAACAAAGCCTCTACGGTGAGGGTGCCGTCCTGCAGCCCCACCGGTCCAAGCCCGCCCGGGGCGGTGAGGGCATCAAGGCCAATCAGGCGGATGCCATCTAGCCGACCCTCGACCACGGGGCTGACCTGCCAGCCGGCCCGCCGCAAATCGATGTAGGTTTGCTGGGGGATCACGCCGGACGGGCTGGTCAGCTGCGGGAACTGCCCCTCACCCAAGGTCTCAGCCGCGGCATCATAGCTTGCGCGGGCCTCGGCATTCACAGCCTGCACGCCGGACCAAAGCGCCGTAGCCAGCGACAGGCCAACCACCAGCGTAAACAACTGCATGGGATTGCGCGCCCAATGGGACAGCAGGGCAAGGAGGCCGGTGCGCGTCACGTGATCTGCCCTGCACGCAGGTGCAGACGCCGCCCCAATCGACCCGCAAGCCGCTCGGAATGGGTGACCATCATCAAGGTTGCGTTTGTCTCGGCGGCCAGTTCCAGCATTAGGTCCATCACGGCATCGGCTGTTGCCTCATCCAGATTACCTGTTGGCTCATCCGCAAGCAGCAGGCTCGGGCGCGCGGCCAGTGTCCGCGCGATTGCGACCCGTTGCTGCTGCCCGCCGGACAGCTGCTCGGGGTATTTTGAGAGTTGATCCGAAAGGCCCATGCGTGCGGCCAGATCGTCAGACCATGCCTTGTCCTCACGTCCTGCCAGACGGGCCTGAAAGGCGATGTTGGACGCCACGGTCAGCGACGGGATCAAGTTGAATTGCTGAAAGACGACGCCGATCTTGTTGCGCCGCATGGCCGCCCGTCCCGCATCATCAAGTGCGCTGATGTCTTGGCCGTCGACCTCAATAGACCCTGCATCCGGTTGATCCAGCCCGCCGACCAGATGCAACAGCGTGCTTTTGCCACTGCCGCTTTCACCGGTGAGGGCGACCGTCTCTCCCGCTTCCGCTGTCAGACTGATCCCCTTCAAGATTGGCAGCTTCCCATCCGGTCCATCAAAGGATTTGAACACATCCGTCACACGCAACATCGTTTGAATTTCCTTTCGCACCACGGGCAAGCGTGAGTTGATCGACAGTCAGGCCGTAAGTCTCGCTAATAAACCTAGCAACAAAAGGGAAATGGAAAGGCCGATTTCGGAGATACTGCCGACCCGACCAGCGGCGTGGGGCTGACTGTTGCGTAGCGTATATTCACCTTGCGCCGCAGCGTCAGACTTGGCCCGCGACCGGCAACCCATATGATCGGCCCGACATCATCCGAGGGAGTTCTCATGTCCGATATCGTCATCCTGTCCGGCGCCCGTACCGCCATTGGCACCTTTGGTGGAAGCCTTGCTGCGGTGCCGCCGATTGACCTTGGTGCCACCGTCAGCCGCGCGGCATTGGAGCGCGCCGGTGTTGTGGGCGGACAGATCGGGACGGTCACTTTCGGCCATGTCATCAACACCGAACCCCGCGATATGTACCTGAGCCGTGTGGCAGCGATGGATGCGGGCGTACCGGACAGCGTGCCGGCGATGAACGTGAACCGGCTGTGTGGGTCCGGCGTTCAGGCGATCGTGTCGGTGATCCAGTCCCTACAGCTGGGCGATGCGGATTTCGGGCTAGCTGGTGGTGCCGAAAACATGTCACGCTCGCCGTTTATTCTGCCGGATGCCCGCTGGGGCGCAAAGATGGGCGACGTGGGCGCGCGCGACATGATGCTGGGTGCGCTCAACTGTCCGTTTGGAACGGGGCATATGGGCGTCACGGCTGAAAACGTAGCCGCCGAACACGACATCACGCGCGAGATGCAGGACGATTTTGCGCTCACCTCGCAGACCCGCGCGGCTGCCGCGATTGAGGCTGGTTATTTTGACGACCAAATCGTGCCCATCGAGGTGAAGAAGCGGCGCGAGGTTGTGGCCTTCGCACGCGACGAACACCCCAAGGCCACCACGGCAGAGGCACTGGCCGGTCTGCGGACAGTCTTTCAGAAGGACGGCACCGTGACGGCGGGCAATGCCTCGGGCATCAACGATGGGGCGGCGGCGATTGTCATGGCCCGTGCTGAGGCCGCCGAGGCCGCAGGTCTGACCCCGAAATTCCGCGTGCTGGGCTATGCCCATGCGGGGGTGCGGCCCGAGGTGATGGGCATCGGCCCTGTGCCTGCAGTCCAGAACCTGATGGCTAAAACGGGCTTGGCGGCGGCAGATTTCGACGTCATCGAAAGCAACGAGGCCTTCGCCTCACAGGCGCTGGCCGTCACCAAAGAACTTGGCCTCGACCCCGCCCGTGTGAACCCAAATGGCGGGGCAATCGCACTGGGTCACCCTGTGGGGGCCACCGGTGCCATCATCACTGTCAAAGCGATGTATGAGCTTGAACGCACGGGCGGGAGCAAGGCGCTGATCACCATGTGCATCGGCGGCGGTCAGGGGATCGCGCTGGCGATTGA
>JAHDFG010000238.1 GCA_020628265.1 Pseudooctadecabacter sp.
GCGGCCTTCTTTCCGCAGATGCAGCGTCCCATGGCATGGATGAAACGCAACATGGGCGTGATTGAGAAAACGTCGGGCGTGTTGCTGGTCGTTGTTGGGCTGGCCATGGCCACAGGGTTCCTGACCATTTTTGCCTACTGGATGCTAGAAGTCCTGCCGTTTCTGGCGGTCTTTGGCTAGGCCATCCGCCCTCCTGCTAAATTCTTAATTTTGCCGAAATCCTCTGTTAAGATGATGTCAATCGGGACAAATCCCGGCGGAGCAGGCAGTGTCAGACGAAATGCAACCTCAGCAAGTCAGGCGGCGGCGGGTGTTCTACATCCCCGGCTATGATCCTATTCACCCGCGCCGCTACCGTGAACTTTATCGTTCTGAGTCCGCCGATCAGGCCGCGATCTCGGGCTATGAGATCGGGATCGCCCCGCGCAACGGCAAAAACTACGGCTGGCGTGTCGAAAGCCGGATGGACGGTCAATCCACCGATGCCGATATTGAAGTTCTGGTCTGGTCCGACATCGTTCGCGATAGCATGGCGTCTTCCATTCCCGCGACCTACCTGCAGCTGGTGCGCACCGCATGGACCTACATCACATCCGGTGCGCTTCGTCGCCTGATGTGGCTGCGCAAGGGGCCGGTCATTGCCGCGCTCTATCCTGTCGGGATGCTTCTGCTTCAGTTGCTGGTCGCCTTGGGCCTTGGTCTCTTGGCCGCGCGTTTGTTGGGTTGGAGCCTGACCACCGGTGCGACCGCGATCATCGGGGTCATCGGGACCGGTGACAGCTCCGACATTGATTTTTCTGCCCTGATCCTTGGAAAGCAGGTCATGCAATGGGCCTTGGGCCTCTGGCTGGCTTGGACCATTCTGAACTGGTTCAAGCGCAAGGACGGAAAGTTTTTTGCCTACTACCTGATGCATGACTACGCCTATTCCGCGCAGTCCAAGGGGGCGAACCCGGACGAGCTGGAAGAGAGAATGGATGCCTTTGGCGACGCCATCGCCGCTGCCTTGCAAGATAACGTGGATGAGGTGCTTGTGGTGGGGCACTCGTCCGGTGCCCATCTGGCGGTATCGATCCTTGCCGATCTGATCCGCGAAGGTGCAGTGCCCGCGGACGGTCCCAAACTGGCGTTCCTCAGTCTTGGCCAAGTGGTGCCAATGGTCAGCTTCCTGCCCAAGGCGGACCGGCTACGTGCCGATCTACACTACCTGTCAACACGAGATGAGGTGACATGGGTCGACGTGACCGCCCCCGGTGACGGCTGCGCCTTTGCGCTGTGCGATCCCGTTGCGGTGTCTGGCGTGGCACCCGAAGGGCAGAAATGGCCGCTGGTTCTGTCGGCGGCCTTCACCCAAACGCTCAGCCCTGAGCGATGGAAAGAACTCCGTTGGAAGTTCTTCCGTCTACATTTCCAATACCTCTGCGCCTTCGACAGGGTTGGGGACTACGATTACTTTCGGATCACGGCGGGGCCCCTGACGCTGGCCGACCGGTTCCACGGGCGTGCGCCTTCGAAGTCGCGGATCGACGTGGCGGCGTCGAAATACACCAGCATGGCCGAATGACCGAGACATTGCCGCCCAAGCCACCGTCGCGGCCCGAGAAGGTGTCTTTGTGGCGCTACCTAAAACTGTTCCGGCAGGACATTCTGTCGGCACAGCCTGCCAAGCTCTACCGCGCGTGGATGGCGGAGTTTAAAACGCCGTTCTTTCGCAGTTATCTGGCCAATGATCCCGAACTGGTAAAACGGGTTCTGAAAGACCGCCCCGACGACTTTCCGAAGTCCGACCGTATCGGCGCGGGCCTGCGTCCGCTGCTGGGTAATTCGGTGTTCCTGACCAATGGCGCTGTTTGGAAACAGCAACGCCGCATCATTGACCCCGCGTTTGAGGGCGGGCGGCTGCGCGATACCTATCCGGCGATGTACGCCGCCGGAGAGGCCGCTGTCGCCCGTCTGTCCTATCGCACCGGAACGCTGGATATTGAACCGGAGACAAGCCACGTCGCCGCCGATGTGATCTTCCGCACGCTGTTTTCCCTACCGATCGAGGACAAGACAGCCACAGAAGTTTTCGAGAAGTTTCGCGACCACCAGCGCACCCAACCCATCCTGAACCTTGCCGCCTTCGTGCGCGGCCCGCGCTGGATGCCACGGTTCTTCAAACGGGACACGCGTAAGACCGCGGCCGACATTCGTGCCTTGATTGCAGGGCTGACGGAACAAAGGATGGCAGATATCAGGGCAAGGGTCGCGCCTGACGATCTGGCCACCAAGATCATGACCACCGCCGACCCCGAGACGGGGGAGACATTCAGCGCGCAGGACATGGTCGATCAGGTCGCGATTTTCTTTCTGGCAGGCCATGAAACGTCCGCCTCTGCCTTGGCGTGGGCGCTCTACCTTATGGCGCGCTACCCCGATTGGCAGGACAAGGTCGCGGAGGAGGCGCAGGAGCTGACCGAGGACTTCGGCAGCATCTCCAAATTGAAGGTCACGCGGGATGTCTTCCGTGAGACGCTGCGGCTTTATCCTCCGGTTCCGATGATGGTGCGCGAGACGACGCAAGTGGAAGAGATGCGCGGCAGGCGGGCACCCAAGGGCAGTCAGATCGTGCTGAGCCCGTGGCATCTGCACCGTCACAACCGCATGTGGGACAATCCGGACGGCTTCGACCCGACGCGTTGGGAAACCGAGAACGGCAAGACCTGTGCGCGGGATGCCTATATGCCGTTCTCATCCGGCCCGCGCGTTTGCACCGGCGCGGGGTTTGCCATGGTCGAAGGGGTTCTGTTGCTGGCGATGCTGGTCCGTCACTTCCGGTTTCAGACAGCGGGACCTGCGCCGGTTCCTGTGGCCCACCTGACCGTGCGCGCTCGGGACGGCATTTTGTTGTCATTAACACCGCGCAATTAAGACCTCCGAATCGCCAATTGTTTTCTGCTTCTGGACAGCCGTGATCCAGTCTTGGAACTGTCGCGGCTACCGAAACGATTTCTGAATAGGTTGTCCTTAAATTTGCCATCAACGGCACAATCGAAGGTTCGAATTAGTTGTTTAATTTCAGAGCCTTAATTTGAAACGTGCTCCCATTGGGATCAAAACATGTCAAATCTGCCCTATTTCACTCAGCGCTCTTAAGGGTTAGTTTATCGACGTGGGGGCACTGAGTGAGGTCAAAATGATGACTGCTGAAGTGCAAAAATTGTTTTCTGCTGTTTCGCCGAGCGGGCTGATCAGCGCCGTTACAGGTCTGTTCAATCGCAATTATGCCGAGTTGGAGCAGCTTATTCCGATGAAGCGTGTCGATGACGCGGAAGCGAACGCGGTACCAACCCGCGTGGACCAAATTCGCTATGAACAGATGCTTGAACGGGAACTGGACCGCCAGTTGCTGACCCAAGTGGAACGCGAAGACACCGACATGCTGGACCGTGTCCGCAACGCACTCTACGCAGACTGATTTTTCAGGGTGTTCAGCACGAACACCCGAATAGCAGAGGCAAGGCCCACGTCGCCGCGGGCCTCGTCTATCTCAATCGC
>JAHDFG010000239.1 GCA_020628265.1 Pseudooctadecabacter sp.
TTGCTGTCGGCGGGCTGACCCAGAAAGAACGCGATATCAAGGCCTTCGGTGGTGAGGTCGACGTTCCGGTCCGTCAGGCGCAACCGGATATCAATGAGCGGGTAATTTTGCGAAAACTCGGGCATGCGCGGGGCCACCAGCCGCCGCCCGACCCCCAAAGGGGCTGCCACGTACAAAGACCCCTTGGGATTGTCCGTGATCCCCGCCACTTGCCCCTCGGCATGTTCAACCGCCTCCAGCACCGACACCGCGCCACCATAAAACGCGCGGCCCTGCTCCGTGGGGGTCAGGCTGCGGGTGGTGCGCTGGAACAGACGCACGTTCAGATGCTCCTCCAGCGTGGAAATCCGGCTCGACGTCACTGCCGGTGATATACGCAAATCCCGCCCCGCTGCCGACATCGAGCCAAGTTCATAGACGCGGACGAAGGTACGGATATTATCGAGGTAGGACATTATTCTGCATTTCTTGATAGAGCGTCGCCAGCATCTGGAATAGCAGAAGAAACAGCACTGCGATAGCCTGAGCGGCAAAGGGGACGACATATGTATGATGCTGCAATTCTATGGGATTGGTTTGCCTTCGCGGTGCGCTGGCTGCACGTGATCACGGCGATGGCGTGGATCGGGGCGTCGTTCTATTTCATAGCACTCGATTTGATGTTGCGCGACAATGGCGACCTGCCTGAGGGCGCGACCGGTGAGGAATGGGAGGTCCACGGCGGCGGCTTCTACAACACGGTCAAATACAACGTGGCCCCCGCCCGCCTGCCGGAACACCTGACATGGCACAAATGGCAAAGCTACTGGACATGGCTGTCCGGTGCCGCGCTGCTAATGATCGTCTACTGGGTCGGCGGAGAGCTTTATCTGATCGACGCGGCCAAGGCCGATCTGGCGCTCTGGCAAGGGATTGCATTGTCAGCCGCTTCGCTAACTATTGGCTGGATCATCTATGATACGCTCTGTAAATCGAGGTTAGGAAACCACCCTACTGCGTTGATGTTGCTTCTGTTTGTGATGTTGGTGGTAATGTCTTGGGGCTACCATCAAGTCTTTACCGGCCGCGCCGCGATGCTGCATCTGGGCGCGTTTACGGCCACGATCATGACGGCGAATGTGTTCTTTATCATCATGCCGAACCAGCGGATTGTGGTTGCAGATTTGAAAGCGGGTCGGGTGCCAGATGCCAAATACGGCAAGATCGCCAAGTTGCGCAGCACCCACAATAACTACCTGACTTTGCCCGTCGTGTTCTTGATGCTCAGCAACCACTACCCGTTGGCCTTCGCCACGGATTACGCGTGGATCATTGCCGCATTGGTCTTCCTGATGGGCGTCACCATCCGGCACTATTTCAACTCCATGCACGCAGGCCGCGGCCGCCCCCATTGGACATGGGCCGTGACGGTTCTGCTGTTCATCGCGGTCGCGTGGCTGTCGACGGTGCGCACCGGTGACACCCTTGAGGCCGCCGAGGCCGCGGCCCCCTCCCCCTATGAGGCCGCCTTCATCCAAGCCGCCGGTTTCGAGGAAGCCGAGCGGATCGTCCTTGGCCGCTGTTCCATGTGCCACGCGCGCGAGCCGTTCTGGTCCGACACCATGTTCTGGGCACCCAAGGGCGTGCATCTGGAGACCCCGCTAGACATCGCCCAGAACGCGCGGGCGATCTATCTGCAGGCCGGCGTCAGCCACGCCATGCCACCTGCAAACGTAACTTACATCACCGGGGAAGAGCGCCTCGCCCTGATCCAATGGTATCAGGCCGCTAATCGGTTTTGACCCACGAAGCCTTTATTGCGAATAATTCTCAATTGCATTGACTCTCGCAAAAGCGACCCCATAACTGCAGTGTGTCTTACAACTGGAGGATATGATGCTGCGACAGGCGTTTCTGATTGCCACTGCGACCACTCTGGCCGTTCCGGCGGCCGCGCAGGACTTTAAGGTTGTCACCACCTTCACCGTTCTGGCGGATATGGCCCGCAACGTGGCCGGTGACGCGGCAGTGGTTGAATCAATCACGGTGGCCGGTGCAGAGATTCACGGATACCAACCGACCCCGCGCGATCTGGTGCGTGCGTCTGGCGCTGACCTGATCCTTTGGAACGGCATGAAACTTGAGCTTTGGTTCGAGCAATTCGTGGCCAATCTTGGCGATATGCCCTCTGTTACAGTTTCCGAAGGCATCACGCCTGTCCCGATCCAAGAGGGCAGCTACGAAGGTCTGCCAAACCCCCACGCGTGGATGAGCCTCGATAATGCGCTGATCTACGTCGACAATATTGCCGCCGCCATGGCCGAGCATGACCCAGACAACGCGGCTGTCTATGCAGCCAACGCGGAGGCTTACAAACAGGAGATTACTGCGGCCATCCTGCCCTTGCGCGAACAGATCACCGAGATTCCCGAGGACAAACGCTGGCTGGTCACGTGTGAGGGCGCATTCAGCTATCTGGCCCGCGATTTCGGCATGCAAGAGGCTTATCTCTGGCCGATGAACGCAGACCAGACCGGCACACCGCAACAGGTGCGCGCGGTGATTGACACGGTGCGCGAGAACGACATCGACGCGGTCTTCTGCGAAAGCACGGTCAACACCGACCCCGCCGAGCAGGTGGCGCGTGAAACGGGGGCCGCCTATGGCGGTGTGCTATATGTGGATAGCCTGTCGCTCGACGACGGTCCCGTGCCGACCTATCTGGACCTGCTGCGTGTCACCACCGAAACAATTGTCAGCGGACTGACCGAATGAACCTGCCCCCGCCCGCCCCGCACCAGACGTCCAAAAATCAGGCCGGACTTTATGCGGACGGGCTGACGGTGACCTACCGAAACGGAGTGACGGCCCTGCGCGAGGCATCCTTTGCCATCCCGCGCGGGACGATTGCGGCGCTGGTGGGTGTGAACGGTGCGGGCAAATCCACGCTGTTCAAGGCAATCATGGGGTTCCTGCCCGCAGGCGCCGGTGAGATTGGCGTGCTGGGCCAGACCGTCAAACAGGCGATCAAGGCGGGTATCGTGGCCTATGTGCCCCAAGCGGAAGAGGTTGATTGGTCTTTCCCTGTGCTCGTCGAAGACGTGGTTATGATGGGCCGCTACGGCCACATGGGCCTGCTGCGCCGCCCTTCGGCCAAAGACCAGGCGGCCGTGACAGACGCGCTTGCCCGCGTTGGCATGTCCGACTTCCGAGACCGCCAGATTGGGGAGCTTTCGGGTGGGCAGCGCAAACGCGTCTTCCTAGCCCGCGCTTTGGCGCAGAACGGACAGGTGATCCTGCTGGATGAGCCCTTCACCGGTGTCGATGTCCAAACCGAAGAGGCGATCATCGCCCTGCTGCGCGAACTCCGCGATGAAGGCCGCGTGATGTTGGTGAGCACCCATAACCTTGGCTCCGTGCCGGAATTTTGCGACCAGACGGTGCTGGTCAAGGGCACCGTACTGAACTTCGGCCCCACGGAAGAGGTCTTCACCAAAACCAACCTTGAGGCCGCCTTCGGCGGCGTGCTGCGCCACTTTGTTCTGGGTGGTGA
>JAHDFG010000240.1 GCA_020628265.1 Pseudooctadecabacter sp.
GACGCCGCCCGCGCACGGCTGGCAGAGATCACGCAGGCCTCCGATCAGGAACAGCGCCGCAAGACACGTCTGATGCGCGCCATCTAGGGCCTGTTGCCAATCCGTCAGGGTGCGATCCCAAATCGCAGCCTGCGGCTTGGCGGCCCCCGCGCATGGGCCTATAGAACACCCAAACTGCAAGGGATGTTTCCACGATGCGCACCGCGACGATCACCCGCAAAACCGCCGAAACGGATATCACGGTCGAATTGAACCTCGACGGGACCGGCGTTTACGACAACCAGACCGGCGTGGGCTTTTTCGACCACATGCTGGACCAGCTGGCGCGTCACAGCCTAATCGACATGACGGTGCGGGCCACGGGTGATTTGCACATTGATGACCACCACACGGTTGAGGACACTGGCATTGCCATCGGGCAGGCCTTGGTTGAGGCCTTGGGCGACAAGCGTGGGATCAACCGCTATGGCGATTGCCACTTGGCCATGGACGATGCACAGGTCCGCGCCGCACTGGATTTGTCCGGCCGCCCCTACCTGATCTGCAATCTCGATCTGCCGACCCACAAGATCGGCACGTTCGATACCGAACTGGTGCGGGAATTCTTTCAGGCGCTCAGCACCCACGGCGGCATCACGTTGCACATCGACAAGCTGCACGGGTTTAACAGCCACCACATCGCCGAAGCCGCCTTCAAGGCCGTGGCGCGCGCGTTGCGGGTTGCCGTTGAAACGGACCCGCGCAAGGCCGATGCGATCCCCTCGACCAAGGGTGCGCTGTGACCACGATCCTGATTGATTACGACAGCGGCAACCTGCACTCCGCCCAGAAGGCGTTCGAGCGGATGGCACGCGAGGTAGATGCAGGCGACGTCATCGTCACGTCCGACCCTGATGCCGTTCGCAAAGCCGACCGCATCGTTCTGCCCGGTGACGGGGCCTTTCCCCATTGCCGCGACCAGTTGTTTGCCGTCTCTGGTATGGCCGAGGCTGTCATCGAAGCGGTCGAGCAAGATGCAAAACCGTTTATGGGCATTTGTGTCGGCATGCAGCTGATGGCCAAGCGCGGCTTTGAATACGAAGAGACCGCGGGCTTCGGCTGGATCGACGGGGAGATTCACAAGATCACCCCCAGCGATCCGAAGATGCCTGTTCCCCACATGGGCTGGAATGATCTGGTCGTAGACCATCCGCACCCCGTGCTGGACGGCATCGCTACGGGCGATCACGCGTACTTTGTCCACTCATGGCAGATGCGGATGAACGACCCCGCGCAGCGGCTGGCCCATTGTGACTACGGCGGTGATGTCACAGCTATTGTGGCCCGCGACACGATCATCGGAACCCAGTTCCACCCCGAGAAAAGCCAGTCGGCCGGCCTTCGGATGATCGCCAATTTCCTCACCTGGGCCCCATAAGAAAAGCCGCGCTCAATGCGCGGCTTTCCAAATATATTCAAATAGTTGAGCCCGAAAGCTCACCTACTACATTTACTGGCGAACCCATGTGCCGCCGTCACGGCAGATGCCCAGAACACAGCCCGAAACGGCCAGCTGGTTCCCGTTCAGCTGCAGACGCGAGTTGTAGGTCTTGTTGCGGTCGGGCGACCACACCTGACCACGGTATTCACCGCCGCCTGTGGGGTTTGTGTCGATGATGATCATGCGACCAATGTTGGCGGTCTGCATGACGTTGCCGCTGGAATCAAACGACTGAACCAGCGTACCGCAAAGGCCGCCGCCACAGGGTGCCACGCGCACGATGCCCGAGTTTCCGTTGTCATCACGCGGGGTGCGCCAATCGCCTTCCAGCGGATCAGCGAACGCAGCACCGGCAAAGCCCAAAGCCGCAGCGAGTGTGAGTGCAAAAGTCTTCATAAGTGTCTCCTCCCTGAGATCGCGACCATCCTGACCTTCCATCCTGATTCCAATCAACCGTGACGTTGGGTCCGCGTCAGGTGCTTGCACCCTGCCCCTGCCCATGCATAAACGCGCCAAACGAAAGGAAAGCCCATGATCCTCTATCCTGCGATTGACCTCAAAGACGGACAGGCAGTGCGCCTCGTGCATGGGGATATGGATCAGACGACGGTCTTTAATGATGACCCCGCAGCACAGGCCAAAGAGTTCGTGGCCGCAGGCTGCGAATGGTTGCATCTGGTGGATCTGAACGGCGCCTTCGCCGGTGAGCCTGTGAACGCGGCCCCTGTTGAGGCGATCCTGAAGGCCTGCCCTGTGCCTGCACAGCTGGGCGGCGGCATCCGCGACATGGCGACGATCGAGCGCTGGATCGACAAGGGGCTGGCCCGCGTGATCCTTGGGACAGTGGCCGTGGAAAACCCTGATCTGGTCCGCGAAGCCGCCCGCGAATTTCCGGGCAAGGTTGCCGTGGGTCTGGACGCCCGCAACGGATTTGTCGCGACCAAAGGCTGGGCCGAGGAAACGGATGTGCAGGTCACGGATCTTGCCAAGTCCTTCGAGGACGCAGGCATCGCCGCCATCATCTACACCGACATCCTGCGCGACGGGGCCATGAAAGGCCCCAACATCGACGCGACCGAAGCCCTCGCCCGCGCCGTCGACATCCCCGTCATCGCCTCGGGTGGCGTTTCTTCCATGAGCGATTTGCTGGCCCTGAAAGCAACCGGCGTCATTTCCGGCGCAATTTCTGGCCGCGCGCTCTATGACGGTGCGATTGACCTGAAAGCCGCATTGGGCGTCCTCAAAGGTTAGGTCGGGAATACCTGACCCACCCAAAGATTGAACGGCGTTCACATTCGATCCATATTGAACCTGAGGGCGTTCAGGAGGGGTCGGATGGAATTGACTTTTTACCTCATCGGTTTTCTGTACCTTCCAGCGCTGCTGGTGTGCGGTGCCCTTTACGGCGCGGGCCGAATGGCCACCCACCTTCGGCTCGGGAAGGTTTTGAGGGTCTCGGCAATCGTCTGGTTGATCGGTTTATGGGCTATTTTCACCCTGTTTGCCGTCGCAGAAGCCACCTGCACCAACGGTTTCATCCTGAACTATCGAGATTGTACGGTTTTGCTGGAACCGATTGCCGATTTGGCCGCGCTTTTGACACTGCTGGGTGTCATCGCAGGCATCGCATATGCCGGTCTTCTGGTTCTGATCGGCGTTATCGTAGAAGTCTCGCACCGACGCGCGGGCAAGTCCTGATTGCAAGGCCCGCCCCCGCCCGCTAAACCGCCATCATGCTCAAGACCCGTATCATTCCCTGTCTGGACGTCGCCGAAGGCCGCACGGTCAAAGGTGTCAATTTTGTCGACCTGATTGACGCAGGCGATCCCGTTGAACAGGCCAAGGCCTATGACGCTGCTGGCGCGGACGAGCTGTGTTTCCTCGACATCAAGGCAACCCATGAAAACCGTGGGACGATGTATGATCTGGCCACACGGACCGCTGAAGCCTGCTTTATGCCGCTGACCATTGGCGGCGGCGTGCGCACCCA
>JAHDFG010000008.1 GCA_020628265.1 Pseudooctadecabacter sp.
GCGCCATGCTGAACACGAAATCGCCCTGCAGTCCCAATTCGACAATCTGGTCCATAAAGGCAGCAGGCGAACGGACCGAGCCGTCCGGATGATGCCAACGGGCCAAGGCCTCGAACCCTGCAATTTGACCTGACGCGAGATAGACCTTCGGCTGATAGTGCGGCCGTACAGCTTTGTTTGTCAGCGCGTCCGTCAGGGCCTGTTTGTCATGCGATGTCATGCGCGGCGCAAAAAGGGATGTCTCATAAAGGACCGGTCCATCGCTGGCCGCCGATTTTGCTGCAAACATGGCCTGGTCCGCCGCAGAACACAGGCCGGAAACGGTAGGCGCTGGAGCCTCTGGGGAGGGTCCCGTCATCGCAAGACCAACACTCGCCCCGACCTTGAGCTGTCGTTCCTGCCAAGCAACTGGCGCCGTAATTCGTGCTTCAAGCAGGCGGCTGAAGACCAGTGCTTCTCCTTCGTTTGCAAAGCCGCCCACCGCGCAGACAAACTCGTCCCCGCCCATGCGCCCCACAACGCCCCGATCGCCAATCAGGGCGCGCATCCGTTCACCTGTCTGGATCAGGACGCGGTCGCCGGCCTCGTGGCTATAGGTGTCGTTGATCGGTTTGAAGCTGTCGAGGTCCACCAGAAGGACGGCAATCTCTTCGCCGGTCAGGTTTCTGTCCGCCAGCATGACGGTCAATGCGCGATCAAAGGCGGGGCGGTTCAACAAACCGGTTAACCCGTCCAGCCTTTGAGCCTCCTCAAGTTGGGACAGGCGGGAGGACGCATCATTTTCGGCCGCAATCAGGGCGTCTTGAGTGCGCAGATGTTCCTGCAACGTATCGACGGATGCGTAGATGAACATCAGAATGAAGCCGAAGGCGGCGGCCCATTCTGGCAACGTACCCGCGACAGGCGGGGTGCTTGCGACGCTAAAGACCGTTAGGCCGAGCATCACAATCGCGGGGACCAGCATCCCGAACAGGAAAGGCGTCACGCGCGACCACGTGTTCGTGATGTAAATCTGGATGCCCAACGACCACAACAAAGCGGACACTTTCAGCGCGATCGACGGATGCTGCGCGATGAACAGGGCCGGCGTTGAATAGAGAAGGGTGTTAAAGACGCAAATACCCAGCGCAATTAGCAGGATCTGGTCCTTGGTCAGACCGGCAAATGGTGCACGACGACGAAAGAGCCGCGCGACAGCAAGCTCTGACACCAAAATGGCGCAAAGAACCGCCACGGCGACCCAGACAAAGCCGATGGCGGCAGCAAGGGCGCAGACGCAGACAATCGTGAAGAGTTGAAGTTTCACGTCCCGTCCCACAAGGTGGGCAACGGCCGAATACTGCGGCCTGTTGGCGACAACGATCCGGTTCAGCATTTCAATTGGGTCCGGAACATCCTGCGCATGCCCTCTTATCGGCCGGAACAACTTGATCCGCCAAGCCTTAAAACGTCCTTTAGTGCCAAAGGTTGCTGGGTGGGCCCCTTGCCGCGCGGCACCGGCTCGCCTATACGCCGCGACGGATGATGCCCCGCGGTGCCCTCGGACCGCTCATGCGGTGCGACCCGCACCACACAGGAGAACACCATGGTTGCCAGCGCAAACCTGAACGTGATGATGAAGACGGCCCGTCGAGCCGGCCGTGCCTTGTTGAAAGACTTCAACGAGGTTGAAAACCTGCAGGTCTCCAAGAAAGGTCCCGGCGACTTTGTCAGCCGCGCGGACCGCAATGCAGAGACCATCATCCGAGAAGCCCTGATTGAGGCGCGACCGACATACGGGTTTCTTGGTGAAGAGGGCGGCGAGATCGAGGGCGAGGATCCGACCCGCCGCTGGATTGTCGATCCGTTGGATGGAACCACGAACTTTTTGCACGGGATGCCCCATTGGGCGGTCTCGATCGCACTGGAACACAAAGGCCAGATCGTGGCCGGTGTGGTCTATGATGCAGCCAAAGACGAATTGTTCTTTGCTGAAAAGGGCGAAGGTGCGTGGATGAACGAACGGCGCATTCGCGTCTCGGGCCGGAACCGGTTGGCTGATTCCGTGTTCTCTGCCGGCCTGCCGCCTGACGGAGGGCGTTATCTGCCGGAAATGCTGCGCGATCTGGGCAAACTGATGCCCGCCTGTTCGGGCATGCGCCGCAATGGCGCTGCGTCGCTTGATTTGGCATGGGTAGCTGCGGGCCGGTTTGAAGGGTTCTGGGAATACAACCTCAAGCCATGGGACATCGCCGCAGGCATCATCATCGCCAAGGAGGCTGGCGCCTTTGTCGAACCCCTGATCGAGGGCAAGGATGTGCTGGAAGACGGCCACATCATCGCTGGCGCAGAACCCATCTTCGATCAATTCGCAAAAGTCCTTCGCGGGTAGCCAAAGTCTCTGTGAGACTTTGGGGTCAGACTTTCCTTGAAAGTCTGGCTACAGCGGCGCGAACAGGTCGATCTGATAGCCGTCTGGGTCCTTGACGGTCGCATACCGCTGCCCCCAGAACGCGTCCCAAGGCTCAACCGTTAACGTATGGCCTGCCGCCTTCAGCGCGGCCGCGATTGCGTCCACTTCAGCCGGACTGTCACAGAGCATCGCGAAACTTGCATGGTTTGGCGGCTGTGGCGCGTGGCCGGTCAGCTGTTCCATCAAATCCGCCGTGTCGATCATCAAACGCACCTCGCCAGGTTTGGCTGTGGGCTCGACGTGTTTGTCCTCCGCTGACCAAGCCGGAAAAACAAAGCCCAGTATCTCGTAAAAGGCGACGGTTTTCGACATATCATTCGTAGAGACGGCGACGGCATCAAGGCGGGGCATGGCTAGTCCTTTTGATCTGACGGATGATTTACACCATCGTGCCACGGGATGGGTTCGAACTCGGCCGGATTGATGCCGTCGAGGCCCCCCATGTTTACCCCGTATTCGTTGGGGTTCGAACGTCGCTGGTGGTGCGTGTAGATGCCGCAAACCCTACAAAAGTGGTGTTTGGCCGTATGAGTCCCGAACGAATAGACCGTCAGTGCTTCATGGCCCTTCACAATCCTCAAATCCGGCAGCGCGACGGTTGCCGCAGGCGTGCCGCGGCGACGGCAGAACGAGCAATCACAGCGTCGCGCTTCTGACAGTGGTTCGGCGAGCGTGACTTCCAGCACTACAGCGCCGCAATGACAGGAGACATTGGTCTTCATGTGTCACCGTGGATTTTGGGCTGATATCCGCGTCCGTCCAGCCAAGGCAACGGGTCGAAATCTTGCGGGTTCACGCCTTCTATACAGATCAGGTTAATCGCATAGCCATCGCGCGGGTTGTCGTGTTGATGGTGTGTGAAGATACCGCAAGTCCCGCAGAAATAGTGTTCGGCCTGCATCGTGTTGAACTGATAGATCCGCAAGGCATCGGCCCCGCGTATGACCGTCAACTGGCCTTGGTCGGCAAAGACGACGGGTGCGCCGCGCCGCGCGCAGAACGAACAGTCACACCGGCGGGCGTTGCTCAGGGGTTCCGAAAGTTGCGCGCGCACTTCAACGGCCCCGCAATGGCACGTCGCAGTAATCTGCGGGCCGCTCACTTCCGCCTCCGGATGAGCGGGACATTGGATGTGGGGTAGCGCGTTTCGGGGTGGGGCGGGTGGCCGTCCGTGCGGTCCCAATAGCGGGTCGCCCCGCGCCGCAGCCACAGCGGAATGGTCATCACAAAGCCTGCCACAAAGCCGCCCACGTGAGCCCAATAGGCGACGCCACCCCCATTGAGGTCACTGCCCAGCCCGTTGAACACCTGCAGCGCCATCCAGACGCCCAACACGATGAACGACGGGATCGGCAGGATGCGGAAAAACACGATGAAGAAGATGAAGATGTCCACGCGAGCTCTTGGGAACATCAACAGATAGCCACCCATCACACCTGCAATGGCACCGGAGGCCCCAACCATAGGGATTTGCGAGGTCGGGTCCGGCAGATACTGAATGTAGGCCGCAGCAAAACCTGACAGCACGTAGAACACAAGGAATGGGATGTGGCCCAGTTCCTCTTCCATGTTGTCGCCGAATATCCACAAAAACAGCATGTTACCGGCCAGATGCATAAAGCCACCATGCAGAAACATATGGGTGAAAAAGCCTGTCGTGCCTTGGCCCTCGTGGAACAAGACCGGCCAGAAGGCGTAGTCATACAGGAATTGGTTGGACTGCCTGACGTCCATCTGCCCGCTGTACTGGACGATGAACACGGCCACATTGATCGCGATCAGGGCGTAGGTGATGAACGGGATTTTCTCGGACGGGTTATGATCTCGGATCGGCAGCATGGGGGAAACGTCCGCCTTTGTGCTGCGGGGGTCAAGGCCCTATCCACTCACATCCGCCAGCAGGGCTGCATTGCCGCCCGCTGCTGTCGTATCCACACAGATGTGGCGTTCATGCAGGACATGGGCCGCCGTCAAGGTGCCCCGTAGCAAAGGCACAATAGGACCTGTCCGCTGGGCAAGGGCTTGTTCATACTCGCGCGCCGTTTTGTCATCGCCATCAAAAATCACGCCCGCTAAGTCGGGGTGTGACGTCAACTCCGCTGCCGCGACCGAGAGGCCCAAGGTCAGGGGCGTTCCGCCGAGTTCGAGCACCGCGTCTGCCTGTGCCGTCACATCCGGTCCCGCGCAAAGAATTGGCCCGCGCGGGTGCATCGAATGCCGGTTGCTTTCGCCGGTCGGCCCGGGCAGGTCTTGCGGCGCTGCGGGGACGTCGACGGGATCGCAGTGGGCGGCAAACCGCGGCAGGTAATGTGGCCCGCCGGCCTTTGGTCCGGTGCCGGACAGTCCCTCGCCTCCGAAGGGCTGGCTGCCGACCACGGCCCCGATCTGGTTGCGGTTGACGTAGATGTTGCCGGCTTGCACAGCGTCCACGATGTGCTGGACGCGGTCATCAATTCGGGTGTGAAGCCCAAAGGTCAGCCCGTAGCCGGTGGCGTTGATGTCATCAATAATCCGGTCAAGGTCTTGCGCCTTGAAGGTCGCAACATGCAGGACCGGCCCAAAGATTTCGCGGCCCAGATCTGCGATCCCGTCAACCGAGATAAGCGTTGGTGCCACGAAGGTTCCCGATGTCGGCACAGGCAGTTCGTGCAACAGACGACCGTCTTGCTTGGCCGTAGCGATATGATCCACGATCGCCTGTTGTGCTGCGGTGTCGATCACTGGTCCCACGTCTGTTTGCAAAAGCCATGGATCGCCAATCGACAGCGCGTCCATCGCGCCCTTGAGCATCTGGATTACGCCCTCTGCCACGTCCTCTTGCACGTACAGACAGCGCAACGCGCTGCAGCGTTGTCCTGCGGATTGGAAGGCCGATTGCACGATATCGCGGACCGCGTGTTCGGGCAGGGCGGTACTGTCGACGATCATGGCATTCAGCCCGCCTGTTTCGGCAATCAACGGAGTGCCCGGCGTGCAGTGATTGGCCATGGAGGCGCGGATTTTGAGTGCCGTTGCCGTCGATCCAGTGAACGCGACACCATTGATCCGTTCGTCTGCTGTTAGGGCAGCACCAATGCCGCCGCCGCCCGGCAACAGGTGCAACACCTCGCTCGGGACGCCAGCCTCATACATCAGCGACACGGCCTTGTGCGCGATGAGGCCGGTTTGTTCGGCCGGTTTTGCAAGCACACCGTTTCCGGCTGCGAGGGCCGCTGCGATCTGGCCCGTGAAGATGGCCAAGGGGAAATTCCACGGGCTGATGCAGGTCCAGACACCCCGCGGCGATGGAGCCAACCGTTCGGCTTCGGCAGCGTAGTAGTGCAGGAAATCAACGGCCTCGCGCAACTCGCCCACGGCGTCCAGCAGGGTCTTGCCCGCTTCGCGGTGCAGTAGTGCGAACAGCTCTCCTGCGTTGGCCTCATAGGCGTCCGCGATCCGGCGCAGGATGGTGGCGCGGTCCTTGGCCTCGGCCTGCCAGGGAGTGGCGGCAGCGATTGCGCGGGTTGCATCGTCAGGCGTGGCCCATGTGATGTGGCCTACGATTTCGCCCGAATGGGCAGGGTTCTGCACGGGGCGGGTGTCAGACTTTCCGTCCGTTTGCCAAGACGAAGACAGAGGGGCAGCCTGCCATTTGTGCGTCCGGAACGGCTCGGTCACCTTGGCGATTTCGGCAAGGGTCGGGCGGTGCGTGATGTCCCACCCTTTGGAATTGGCGCGGTGGGGCGCAAAAAGCGTAGGCCCAGTTGCCAAGCTCGGCATGTCCCCGATTTGATCGAACGGATCAGCCGCGACCACCTCGGCGGGAACGTCCTCATCAACGATCTGGTTGACGAAACTGCTGTTGGCACCGTTTTCCAGCAGGCGGCGGACAAGATAGGCCAGCAGGTCCTCGTGTGCGCCGACGGGCGCATAAATGCGACAGCGGGTGCCGTGCTCTTTGAGGACAATCTTATGGAGTTGTTCGCCCATGCCGTGGAGGCGCTGAAACTCGAACCGGTCTTTGGGGATGTCGCGGGCCAGATGCAGGATGGCAGCGACCGTGTGGGCGTTGTGGGTCGCAAATTGCGGGTACAGGCGGTCGGTCAGGCGCAGCAGTTTGGCCGCGTTGGCGATATAGCTGACGTCCGTGTGCGCCTTGGCCGTAAAGACGGGGAAGCCGTCGAGGCCCAGAACCTGCGCGCGCTTGATCTCCGCGTCCCAATAGGCCCCTTTGACCAGCCGCACCATGATGCGGCGACCGGTTCGGGCGGCCAGATCATCCAGCCAATCGATGACGTGGCTTGCACGTGGACCGTAGGCCTGCACCACGACGCCGAAACCGTCCCAGCCGTCCAGCGCAGGATCGGTGACGACTGCTTCGATGACGTCCAGCGAAAGGGACAGGCGGTCGGCCTCTTCCGCGTCGATGTTGAACCCTTGGCCTGCCGATTTCGCGAGCATGGCGAGTGACCGCAGGCGCGGGACCAGTTCGGCCATGACGCGGTCGCGCTGAGCTTCTTCGTAGCGGGGGTGCAGCGCGCTGAGTTTGACGGAGATGCCGGGGTTTTCCGCGACGGTGTCTTTGTCACAACGGGTCGCGATGGCAGAAATGGCCCGCGAATAGCTGAGGTGGAACGCTCGCGCCTGTGCATCCGTCCGCGCCGCTTCGCCGAGCATGTCGTAGGAATAGGTGAAGCCCAACGCTTCCATCCCTGCCGCGCGCTTCATGGCCGAAGGCATGTCCTCACCCAACACAAACTGCCGCCCCATTTCGCGCATGGCCCGTCCGACAGCGGCGCGGATCACGGGTTCACCCACCCGTTTGATGGCACGGCGCAGGGGCTGTGCGATGCCGTGGTCGTCGTCCAGCACACGGCCCGTCAGCAGTAGGGCCCACGTGGAGGCGTTCACAAGGCTAGAAGAGGAATGGCCCAGATGTTTGCCCCAGTCAGATGGCGCAATCTTGTCTTCGATCAGCGCGTCGATCGTATCTGCATCAGGCACCCGCAACAAAGCTTCTGCCAGACACATCAGTGCGATGCCTTCGTCGGTGCTTAGCCCGTATTCTGCAAGGAACACCTCCATCAAGCCGGGATCGGAGGTTTCGCGGATCTGGCGCACCAAGTCCGCACCGGCTGCTGCGATGGAAGTTCGGTCGGCCTGGGTCAATCCCGCTTGGGCCGCAAGCGCTGCAATCGTTCGGCGTTCGTCTGACAAATAAGCTGCGTCAATTGCGGTTCGGTGGCCTGTGGTGTGATCGCGTGCCATTGCGGTGCTCCTGAAGGGTGCAAATAGGGGGTGGTGCTTTTGTCCATCATACGCCTATTGTGTTGCATTGATTGTCTTCAATTGCGCCATATTGAAGGCGAATTGCCTTAAGTGAGGTTGAAAGTTGGTCGAACAGACTTTTGAAATGGACGCGTTTGATCGCAAGATTATTGACGTGATTGCCGTCGAAGGCAGAATCACCGTGACGGAGTTGGCCAAGCGCATTGGTCTATCCAAATCGCCGACACAGGCGCGGTTGCGGCGGCTGGAAGAAACGGGCGTTGTCCGTGGCTACCGTGCCCTGTTCGATCCGATCCTGCTGGGCCGCGACCACGTTGCTTTCGTTGAGGTCAAGCTGAGCGATACCCGTGAAAGTGCTTTGGCGGCCTTCAACGCCGCGGTCACCAAGATCCCCGAGATTGAACAATGCCATTTGATCGCGGGCGCTTTTGACTACCTGTTAAAGGTCCGTACGGCAGGGATGACCTCCTATCGTCTGGTTCTGGCAGAGCGGTTGTCGACCCTGCCGCATGTGGCAAACACCTCCACCTACGTTGCCATGCAGGCGGTCAAGGAAGAGGCCGTAGCGCCCAGCGAACCGTGAGCCGGGCTTGACTGAAGCGCGGGCCGGTCCAAATCCTAACCCATGAAAATCGCTGTCGTCGCCATTGTCATCGCCATAGCATCCCCGGTTTGGGCCGATTGTCCGGCTGTCGATGATCGTTCCACGCAAGTTGCCAGCCTTGTCGAACAATTGCGTGCCGCGCCTGACGAGGGGGCTGCGCGCGTGCTTGCGGCCCAGATGTGGGAAATCTGGCTGGATGCCCCCGACGCGCTGGCGCAATCCATGCTACAAGAGGGGTTGGCCCTCAACCGGATGGGTGACCGTGGTGCAAGCCGTGCCGCTTTGACCGAACTTATCGACTATTGTCCGGACTATGCCGAAGGTTACAACCAACGCGCATTTGCGGCGTATCTGTCAGGTGACTATGACGCGGCGCTGGTCGATCTGGATCGCGCCATCGAGTTGCAACCCGTCCACCTTGGCGCGTTGACAGGCAAGGCATTGACCCTGATCGAAATGGATCGCAACGAAGAGGCACAAGAGGTGCTTCGCGCGGCCCTCGACATCAATCCGTGGCTTGCTGAAAGAGCCCTTCTGGACGGTCCTCTGGAACGGGATCTTTAAGCGAAACCGCTCTGGACGTTGCCCGCGATTTGCCTATGGTCGCACCGTTCCCAAAGCGTGCCCGCGTGGTGGAATGGTAGACACTGGGGACTTAAAATCCCTTGGCCTTAGTGCCGTGCCGGTTCGAGTCCGGCCGCGGGTACCATGGCGCTTTTGCAAAGCAAAAGCGCCGGTGTTGGGCGAAACTGCAAGCGGCAGTTGCTCTGCAAGAGCAATGAGAGCTTGCAGAGCCTTCCCGCATATCGATCGAGGCTTTGGTGCGCCCGCCACACCCACTCCGCAGGGCAAAGCTTGGGCGCTGTTCCCTCCGTTCGTCACATCTATGCCAATTTCTCCGTTCATAACCGAACTTGTTGCAATGCCCGGTTGCGGGCGTCTTCGACATTGGCAAATCAGAATGCCGTAACGACCGGAGAAGAACTATATGACTTGGCCATCGGCGAGGCGTGCCCTTTTCATCTGTCTATCGCTATTCGTTGGAAGTGCGGCAAACGCGGACAGTGTTCTCAGAAATACTTCAGAAGAGTTCGCGGAGTGTCGCGCGTCCATTCACGACGCCATCAACAGCTACGATGGCTCGCAGCGATCGATCGAGGTCTGCCCGGGTTTGGTCGAGGGCGTTCAGTTCAAATTCACGAGTTTCGTACTCAACGGGAACCGTCGGATTTACCAAGGTGGTGCTGGCGACTTTCTTGCAGCACGACAACGTGGCTACATGCGGGATCGTCCCAACCAACTGAACATCCTTCTCGTTCCTGTTCCGGGATTTCGCGACTTCTGGAGCGTGAATTTCATCGAACAGACCAATCCGGACGAAATCTTTAGCCGAACAGCGCGGGACGAGTATTTCCTGTTTCAATGGGATGAACGGGACCACGACAACCGACTTCCCTACGGCTATCCCTATTCAGACGATACGGTCCGCGTTATCAACTGTTTCCCTGAGACGGACTTAGGATGCGCCGTACACCATGAAATCGACGTCTGCGCCGATTGGGAATACCCACAAAACCCAAGGCCAGATTTTTTGGATCGCTGGGAAGCCAAGCCCGTATTAGCGATTGTCAGCCTAACACCAGATGACCGTGATTACTTTTTCAATGTCTTCAGAGAAGTGAACCTGCGCGCACAGGACATCGTGCGCGAGGTCAAAGAAATTAGCTGCGAATAGCCCGCTACATCCGCTCCGCACTCAGTGCGATGGCTTGCTGGTACACCGTCGCCGCGTTCCATTCGTTCAACACGCGGAAGTTTGCCGTGCCTTCCCCAAATGGCTGCCCCGGCTGCCAGCCTTTCTGGCGCAGGAAGTTCGCGGTGGAGGCGAGGCTGTCGGTTACGGAATAAAGGTCAACACGGCCATTGCCGTCTGCGTCCACGCCGTAGCGCAGCGCGTTGCCGGGCAGGAACTGAGTGTGACCCATCTCGCCATGGGCGGCCCCCCGTTGGTTCGGGGCCAGCCCGCCACGGTCTACAAGGATCAGCGCCGCGATTGCATGCGGGGTAAAGAACGCAGAGCGACGACAATCGTATGCGACGGTCGTGATGCTGTCGACCACAGGCGTGTTGCCCATAGTGCGGCCAAATCCGGTTTCCATCCCGTGAATGGCAAGCAAGATGCCCGCCGGCACGCCGTAAGCCCGTTCCAACGATGCGTAGAAATTCGGGTTCCGGTCACGCTCGCGGCGCATTTGTGAGGCGAAACTGTCGAGGGATCCAAGGCGGATGCGGATAAATTCGTTCAGCTCATAGCGGACACCGGTCTGGTTGCGGTCGGCCCGAATGGTCGAAGTTGAATATTGCGCATTGGCCAGCGCCTGAAGTCCGGCAGATCCGACACCGGCGGCTGCGGCCTCTTGGGCAAAGGCGGCTTTCCAAGCGGCAAAGCCTGATCCGTCGTTCCCGCATTGTGCGGCAAGTACGGGCGATGCGCCCAGAAGGGCGGTGGCGGTCAGGGCGGCAGTCAGAAAGGAACGCATAGGGTACTCCGGTCAAAAAAGGTTAACGCAACGCTATCCAGCTTTTGCCCCCCTGTTAAGTCAGGATTTGCGGACCTGAGCCTGCGAGCGCGCTTGTCCCGATCCTTTTCTTGGAAAGCGCGTGCCGCAGTTCGGATGTCGGAATGCGGCGCGAAATCATAGGCTCTCGGGCCCCAAAGTGCTGTGTCACTCACAGAAATCTTGGAACATGTGGCGCGGCGCTGCGTTGAGCCTGCAACAATGAAAGGAATATCCCATGACCGCACCCGACACCAACATCGAACGCCAGCGCCGCCGCCACTGGGGCCCGATTGTCGGTATCGTTCTGGCACTGGCCGTGGCCGTTGTGGCTGGCTTCTATTTCACCGGCGCCGATCCTGTGGCGACGGACGCAACAACCGGAGCGACCGCAGCTGAAGTCGGCATTGTGACAGACGATAACTAGTCGCGCTTACCCGCGAAACGCTCTGCCCATTCTTCCCGCTGATCGTCCGTGATCTTCGCGAAAAGGTTGTCGGGCACGGTGAATGTGTGGCCTTCGGGCAGGGCGGTCAACGCTGACTTTATGTCCGACGGCCATTCCGTATCCAGCGTGTTCATCGCGGACAACAGGGTCGCAGTGGCCGACGGAATAAAGGGCGCCGACAGGACCGCGTAAATGCGGATCAGGTTCAGTGCCAGCCGGATTTGCGCTGCGGCCTGTTCGGGGTCTTCCTTGAACACCGCCCAAGGTGCGGCCGATTGCAAGTATTCATTGCCGGCTGCCCACATTGCACGCAACTCTGCAGCCGCCTTTCGAATTTCGATAGCGTCCATAGCGGCCTCATAGGCAGTCAGGCGCTTTTGCAACTCGTCGATTAGCGTGGCTTCCGCGTCACCCCATGTCCCGCCAACGGGCACATCTTCCGAAAACTTCGAACGGCAGAACTTGGTGACGCGGCTCACGAAGTTGCCGAGTACGTCGGCCAAGTCCTTGTTGACGTCCGTCTGAAACGCCTCCCACGTAAATTCACTGTCCGATGTCTCGGGCGCGCGGCTGAGCAGCCACCAGCGCCAGTAATCGGCTGGCAGGATCTCGAGTGCCTGATCCATGAACACGCCGCGCCCGCGCGACGTGCTGAACTGACCGCCGTCATAGTTCAGGTAGTTGAAGGATTTCAGGTAATCGACCCGTTTCCATGGCTCACCCGACCCGATCAGGGTCGCAGGGAAACTCAGCGTATGGAACGGCACGTTGTCCTTGCCCATGAACTGGGTGTAGCGCACATCATCCGCACCCTTGTCGGTGCGCCACCAGCGGGCCCAATCGTCGCCTTTGCCAGCGTCGACCCACTCTTGGCTACAGGCGATGTACTCGATGGGCGCGTCGAACCAGACGTAGAAGACCTTGCCTTCCATGCCTGGCCAATCTTCATCACCCTTCTTAACAGGCACGCCCCAATTCAGATCGCGCGTGATGCCGCGATCTTGCAATCCGTCGCCGTCATGCAGCCACTTCTTTGCAATGGAGGTGGTTAGGACGGGCCAGCCGTCTTGGCTGTCGATCCACGCGTCGATGTCGTCCTTGAGTTTGGACTGGAGCAGGAACAGATGCTTCGTCTCGCGCATCTCAAGATCGGTGGAGCCGGAAATCGTCGATCGCGGGTCGATCAGGTCTACAGGATCCAGCAGTTTGCCGCAGTTGTCGCATTGATCGCCGCGCGCATCCTCGAACCCGCAGTTGGGGCAGGTGCCTTCGATGTAGCGGTCGGGCAGGAACCGCCCGTCGGCGTGGGAATACATCTGGTTTTCGCTGCGTTCTTCAATCAGCCCGTTGTCCGCCAGAACGCCCGCAAAATGCTGGGTCAGCTTGCGGTTCTGCTCGGACGAGGACCGGCCATAGTGGTCGAACGACAGACCGAACCCATCCGCCAGCTTGGCCTGAACCTCCCACATCTCGGCGCAGTATTCCTCGACCGGTTTTCCCGCTTTGGCGGCGGCCAGTTCGGCAGGCGTGCCGTGCTCGTCTGTCGCGCACAGAAACAGGACCTCGTGTCCGCGCCCACGCAGATAGCGGGCGTAAAGGTCGGCGGGGAGTTGGGAGCCCACAAGGTTCCCGAGGTGCTTGATCCCGTTGATATAGGGGATGGCGGAGGTGATGAGATGGCGGGCCATGGTCTGCGTCCTTGCTGTTGATCCGCATTTAACGCGAAGCCGCGCAGAGGGCTAGGGGGGAGATGTGCGCACCCTTAGGAGCGGTCCTTGCGATCCCGTTGCCGTCTGAGAAGCCGTCCGATGGTGAACGACGTGCGCGGCGCATAGACGTATGGCGTGCGGTCATCCGGGGCATTCCGCACCTGCATCCGTGCAAGGCCGTAGACCAGCAGCAAGATGTGTCCGACTGAGATAAAGGTGAAGAGGGCCGACGCACCGAACAGGTCAATCAGGCGTGACGTTGTCCATGGCGCAGCGATGGCGCCGGTGGCGTAAAAGAACATCAGGGCGGCGCTCAGCTCAACCCGCTCCTCAGACGTGGCGAAGTCATGCGCGTGGGCTGCAGCAACCGAATAGATCGGAAAGGTCGTGAAGCCGAAAAAGGCGGCGGAGGCCATGACGGCGGTGGTGCCCAGGCCTGACGAGGCAACCGTGATCGCGCAAGAGACAACCGAGGCCAGCGACAGCCAGACCATGACCCAGCGGCGGTCAAACTTATCAGCAAGCCACCCCGCCGGATATTGGGCCACGGCACCACCCGCTACGAAAGCTGCCAGAAACAGACCGATCTGACCTGCCTCAAGGCCAACTTCCTGACCGTAGATCGGGCCGACCATCCGGAAGGATGCCGCCGAAAGGGCCGCAACAACCACCGCCAGAACCGCCAGAGGGGAGCGTCGCCACGCAAGGGCAGGGCGCAAGCGAGGCGTATCGGGTGTTTCCGGCTGCGGCACGCGGGTCAGCGCCAGTGGCAGCAATGAGGCGCAGCACAGGATCGTCAACAGGTTGTAGGCCAGATAGGTTTCCAGCGAGGCCAGCGACCCGATCATCAGTTGGGCCACCAGCGATCCGCCCATGTCGACCAACCGGTAGGTCCCCATGGCGCGGCCCCTGTTTTCATTGGTCACTTTGGCCTGCAGCCAGCTTTCGACGACAGTGTAACAGCCGGCGACGCAGATGCCTGACCCCACCCGCAGAATGGCCCAAGCGGTCGGATCGAAAATCAGGATGTGCCCCGCCAGACCGATCGCGCCCATCGCCGTAAACACGGCAAACGCACGGGAATGGCCGACGTTGCCCATCAGGCGCGGCGCCCACCAGCACCCAACGAAGAAGCCTACAAAATGCATGGAGCCCAAAAAGCCCACCTCGCCGCGGGTGAACCCGTTCTCTAGGCCTGTCAACGCATCAAGAGGGCCGACGCCTCCTGACGAGACTTGCAGCAGCAAGACAGACAAAAAGAGGGCGGCAAAGGAAATGATCAAACGCATGACGCCATAAGCATCCGAAAAGTAACCGAATACTAGGCCCTATCCGTCGCTTTGTGTCGTATCTGGCCCATCGCACAGGGTGCGGGCCACTGACACATAGCTTGTGTGTCCGGTGATCCGATGCTCGCCCGCACGCAGGCAGACCGGATCGCCCTTGGCCGGATGCACCAGTTGCGATGGCAGGATGATGTCACGGGTCTGACCTTCGACCGTGACCCGCAGCACAAGGCGTGCGCCGCTTTCGGTGGCAAGGGGCATGGTGTCGCCTGCGATCCCTGTCACGTAGCGCGTTTGGGACGGCGTGTTCAGCGCAAGGCCCGCATAAAGCACCCCGATCCCGATCAGCAGCGCCCATCCGCCCCAGAAGCCCACATCTCGTATCCGCATGCGGGACAACTCTCGGTTCAGGCGGTCGTGGGTGCTTTCAGGTGGGTGCGGCATGTACCTGATATTAAAGCAAGGACAAGGGTTGTGCAGCCCCTTTGGCAGACTATTGTCCATCACCTGAAACCGGAAGATCGGAGGCTGGGCATGAAAACACTCGAATTGGGCCGCACTGGGATTGAAGTCAGCGATTGGTGCTTGGGCACGATGACCTTTTCCACCCAGACGCCGCAAGAAGATGCGCACCGGCAGATCGATATGTGTCTCGATGCTGGGATTAACTTTCTGGACACGGCCGAAATGTATCCGGTTAATCCTATCCGCTCCGATACGGTCGGCGATAGCGAGCGCTGCATTGCGGAATGGGTGAAGCGGACAGGCCGCCGTGACGATGTGGTCATTGCGACGAAGGCCGCAGGCGACATGAGCCTTGTGCGTCAGGGAGAGGGGTTCGGACCTGACAACATTCTCGACATTCTGGACGGGAACCTGAAACGGCTCGGCACCGATTACATCGACCTCTACCAACTCCACTGGCCCATGCGCGGGTCCTACATGTTCCGCCAGAACTGGACTTATGATCCGTCACGCCAAAACCGTGCGGAGACGATGGATCACATGGCTGGCGTGCTGGAGAAGCTGAAAGAAGCACATGCGGCAGGCAAGATCCGCGCCTTTGGCCTGAGCAATGAAAGCGCGTGGGGCACGACCAAGTGGATTGATTTGGCCGAAGAGATGGGCGCACCGAGGGTTGCGTCAGTACAGAACGAATATTCCCTTCTGTGCCGGCTCTACGACACTGACATGGCGGAGATGTCGGTCAACGAAGATGTGGTCTGTTTCTCGTTCTCACCTCTGGCAACGGGGCTGTTGACCGGCAAGTACCGCGGCGGGGCTATCCCCGAGGGGTCCCGCATGTCGATCGGGCCCGAGTTAGGCGGCCGCAACCAGCCCCGCGCTCACGAGGCCGTTGAGGCCTATGCCGCCGTGGCGGAAAAGCACGGACTGGATCTGGCCCATATGGCCATGGCGTGGCAACGCAGCCGCCCGTTCAAGGTCAGTGCGATCTTCGGGGCGACGACTTCCCAGCAGCTGGCGCATTTGTTGGATGCCAAGGACATGGATTTGTCGGACGAGGTGTTGGCAGATATCGACGCAGTGCACAAAGCCCATCCCATGCCGTACTAGGGTACCGTTTCCGCTGGGAGCGAACAAATTTCCGGAAATTTGTTGCGCCCCTCAAAGACGGACGCGAAAGCGCGGGCCAGGGTCGAGCATCTCATCCAAGCCCTCTATCGCGCGGTAGGCCGCGATGGCTGCTCCGTTTCGCGGATCGGTTCCGATGGTCAGCCGGGTCGCGCCACGTTCCAGTGCGACCTCACGGGCTGCGCTGATGAGCGCCGTGCCAACCCCTTGCGCGCGATGGGTCTCGGAGACGAAGAGGTGGTGAATGTCCATCCGCAAACTGCCTTCGTGCAGCACGATGTCCCGCGTTAGCGCCGCATAGCCGATCGCGCGGTGCTCCTGCATCGCCACGATGGCCGTCGCTGCATCGGCGTCGCCAAAGAACAAATCTTGAAGGTGTTCCAGCGTGACAGTGGCCTCATCACCGTGAAACGCGCTGAGCGCACGGATCATTGTCAGGAGGTCGGGAAGGTGGGACGGGCGCGCAGGCGTAATTTCAATCATGTCAGTCTTTCAGCCGGACCGACGCATAATTAACCACGCCGGTGCGGCGGGTTGGTTTGCAAGTTGGGTAAACGAAAACCGGCCGCCGTTAAGGGGCGGTGCTAAAGTAGACGCTGTGGATGTCGGTTCTCATGCGTGATTAGTCGCGCCAATCGTCTTGCCCGTCAAGACCAGACCGCTAAGGTCGCGACAAACGCAGGAGGGTCCCATGCCGCTTACCATGAACAAAGAGGTCTTTATCACCTGTGCCGTGACCGGTTCGGGCAGCACACAGGACCGCAGCCCCCATGTGCCCCGTTCCCCCGAAGAGATTGCAAACAGCGCTATTGATGCGGCCAAGGCCGGAGCTGCCGTAGTGCACTGTCACGTGCGCGAACCGGACACGGGCGTGCCGTCACGGCGGCTGGAGCTGTACCGTGAGGTGACGGACCGCATTCGGGATGCTGAGGTTGACGTGGTGTTGAACCTGACCGCCGGTATGGGCGGGGACATCGTCTTTGGCGGGGTTGAGGCCCCGTTGCCCACGGTCGCGGGCACGGACATGGTCGGCGCGACCGAACGTGTTGCCCATGTGGCCGAGTGCCTGCCGGAGATTTGCACGCTCGATTGCGGTACGATGAATTTTGCCGAAGCCGACTACGTGATGACCAACACGCCCGGCATGTTGCGCGCCATGGGGCAGATGATGACGGACCTTGGCGTCAAGCCCGAGATTGAGGCCTTTGATACCGGCCATCTTTGGTTTGCCAAACAGCTGGTCGCCGAAGGTATTCTGAAGCCGGACGCGCTCGTTCAACTGTGCATGGGTGTGCCGTGGGGCGCGCCGGACGATCTGAACACCTTCATGGCGATGGTCAACAATGTCCCCGACGACTGGACCTTCAGCGCCTTTGCCTTGGGTCGTCACCAGATGCCCTATGTGGCGGCCTCTGTTCTGGCGGGGGGCAACGTCCGCGTCGGGCTTGAAGACAACCTGATGCTGGGCAAGGGGCAGTTGGCCACCAACGCGCAGCTGGTCGAAAAGGCCCACGGGATTATCGAAAACCTCGGGGCTCGGGTGATTGGACCTGATGAGGTTCGCGCGAAACTGGGTCTGACCAAGATGGCGCCAAAGGGGTGAGGGCGCTGGCAGCCCTTGGCCTTCTGTCGGCCTGCGCCATGACCACTGACGTCTCACAAGTGCCAGAACCGTTCGGCATCACCATGGTTGAGGAAACGGCCTGTGTGGGCGCTGGCGGGCGGATCGTCATGGGGCCAGAGGGCGCATTTTGCGACGGCGCGACATGAGGCTTTTGTTTCTTTTCAGCGCTGTTCTGGCCTTGTCCGGCTGTCTGACCCAAACGGCGCCAACCCCGTCGCCCGATGCTTTAACCCTGCGCAACCCGACTGCCCCCATTGGTTCACAGGTTGATGTGACGGCGGCTGATCTGAACGGCGACTGGTTTGTGCGCGAAGGGCTGTCCGGTCAGTGGCCCGCAACCTTGGGCGGGGTTTCCTTTGTCGGCCATGGCAGCGATCTGGCGATCCTGCAGGTGACAGGCGGCTGTCACGAGGATGGCGCATGTTTCGAGGTAGAAGAGCAAGTCCTGTATCTTGCCGATGCAGCGGGGCGCTGGCTTCCTGCTGATCCGGACGCTGTTGCATCTCAAAACGGTCCTGCGGCCATCTGGGTCTACTGGATGGATTTTGACCGACGCACTGTGGCGCTCGGCGATCCCAACGGGCGGTTTGTCGCCATTCTGGACCGTGCGGCAGAGGGAGGCGGTGACCGTATCCGCGCCGCACGAGAGATTTTGGATTGGTATGGCTACGATCTAAGCCGCATCGGTCCTGTGAGCCGCTAGATCGGCCCAAGGAAAACAGACAGAAGGGAGGTATCGGAATGACACAAGTGGCGGCCATCATCGGCGGGGGTGTGATCGGCGGCGGCTGGGCCGCTCGGTTCTTGCTGAACGGGTGGGACGTGCGCGTCTTTGATCCCGACCCTCAGGCACAACGCAAGATCGGCGAGGTTCTCGACAATGCCCGTGCGTCCCTTCCGGGACTTTATGACATGCCCATGCCGGCTGAGGGGACGCTGACGTTTTGCGAGACGATGTCGGAAGCGGTGAGCGATGCCCACTGGATTCAGGAAAGTGTGCCCGAGCGGCTGGAGCTGAAGCGCAAGGTTTACCAGACCATTCAGGCCCATTGTTCACCCGATGCCATTATCGCATCGTCGACCTCGGGCTTTAAGCCGTCGGAACTGCAGGGCTGTGCCACGCGCCCCGAACAGATTGTCGTCTGCCACCCGTTCAATCCGGTCTATTTGCTGCCCTTGATCGAGGTCGTGACCACCGAACTGAATGCTGATCTGGTCGAGATTGTCGAAGGTGATTTGCGCGCAATCGGGATGTTCCCGCTGGTCGTGAAAAAGGAAATCGATGCCCATATCGCGGACCGGTTCCTTGAAGCCGTCTGGCGCGAGGCGCTTTGGCTGATCAACGACGGGATCGCCACGACAGAAGAAATTGACGAGGCGATCCGCATGGGGTTCGGGTTGCGCTGGGCGCAGATGGGCCTGTTTGAAACCTACCGCATTGCGGGGGGCGAAGCGGGTATGCGCCACTTTATCGAACAGTTCGGTCCGGCGCTGGAATGGCCGTGGACCAAGCTGATGGATGTGCCTGAACTGACCGATGATCTGATTGACGCGATTGCCAGCCAGTCGGACGCCCAGTCCGGCCGCTACAGCATCCGCGAGTTGGAACGTCACCGCGATGCCAACCTTGTGGGCATGATGCGCAGCCTCAAGGCGCGGAATTGGGGGGCTGGGGCGGTCCTCAACACCCATGATTTGTCTTTGAACCAACGGGCAATCGTGCCGGAGCGGTTGGAGGATGTTGCGGATATCAGCCAGCCGATCAAGACAATCGACCGCGCCGTGCCCATCGATTGGACCGACTACAACGGCCACATGAACGAGGCGCGTTATCTGCAGGCCTTTGGCGACGCGACCGACCGGCTGATGCTGATCGTCGGCTGCACGCCCGACTACATCGCGTCGGGCGGAAGCTATTTCACCGCCGAAACCCACATCCGCCATCTGGACGAGGTTCACGCAGGCGCACGCATTCGCGTCGAGACACAAGTGCTGAACGGCGAGGGCAAGAAGATGCACCTGTTCCACGCGATGTATGAAGGCGACCGTCTGCTGGCCACAGGCGAACACATGTTGATCCATGTCAGCCTTGAAACCCGCCGCGCCAGTGACCCAGCCCCCCAAATTGCAGAGGCCTTGACGCGCGTCGCTGCGGCCCACGAAGGGCTTGGCCGGCCAGAGGGCGCCGGATCTGCCGTCGGTGTCAGATGACCCGCGTTCTGGTCACGGCGGGTGGATCAGGCATCGGGCGCGCCATGGGCGAGGCGTTCGAGGCGGCAGGCTATGACGTCTGGGTGACAGATGTGGACGGGTCTGCCTTGGATGAATGCCCCGACACATGGACCAAAACTTTGGCCAGCGTTGTCGATGAGCCCGCGATGGCATCGCTTTTCGAGCGGTTAGAGACAGCAGGTGGCGTTGATGTGGTTTGCGCCAACGCGGGCATCGCGGGGCCGACCGCCTTGATCGAGGATGTCGATTGGAAAGACTGGCAGACCTGTGTCGACGTCACCCTTGGCGGGGCCTTTCTGACGGCGAAATACGCAAGCCCCATGATGAAAGCGAAAGGTGCCGGTTCAATCGTGCTCACCTCGTCCACGGCGGGTCAATACGGCTATCCGAACCGCGCGCCTTATGCAGCGGCCAAATGGGGCGTCATCGGCTTGATGAAGACCCTTGCGATGGAGCTTGGGCCTTTCGGCATTCGGGCAAATGCCATCTGCCCCGGCGCGGTTGAAGGTCCTCGCATGGACGGCGTGATCGCGCGGGAGGCGGCAGCAAAAGGCATGACGCCGGATGCGGTCCGAACCGGATATGCAGCGGGGACGTCCATGCAAACGTTTGTTTCTGCCCAAGACATCGCCGCTATGGCTGTGTTCCTTGGGTCAGACGCGTCGGCACGGGTGTCAGGGCAGGTGATTGCGGTCGACGGACACACGGAAAACCCCGACCCCAAGGTCTAGCGCTTTAGAGCCGCGCCTTTATCAGGTCGTCGATGTGGCCAGACAGGTCGCGCGGGGTGACGCGGGCCTGTCTGACAAGGGTGTCAAAATGACGGGTGATCATCTGAACCCGTTCGGTATCCCTGAACGCCAGATAGTTCTGGCCCAGATAGATCACCGCCAAAAGTGGACCAAAAACAGTAATCGGGGCGGAAAACAACTGCCGCGCGTCGAAGAGGTGCAGCCGCAGGGTCGGATAAAGCTCATCATGGAGGGACTTGATGTGATCCAGCTGTGCCCGCCGTAAAGTGGCTGGCAGCCCCTTGTAATAGCCTGTTCCTGCCGAACAGCTTTCCAGTTCATACAGGGGCAGGGCGATTTCGTAGTCCGACCGCGCCTCTTGCATCAGGGCGAACCTGTCGGCGGACGCGCCGATGGCCTGTTCCGTGGATTTGCCCAATGACGGCCCGTATTCCCACCGCAGCACATCCGGCAGTTTCATCATATCGGGCAGGCCGGCGGGGACGTGGCGGATTTTGTAGCCCGAAGCCTCGCGGTGCCACTCGAAGATCTGTTCGTCGATCAGCGCGCGGGGGGCCTTGGTGACCTCCATTGACGCAGCCACCAGATCAGCCGCGTTCTCGGGACGGTCGGTCAGCCCCAAAAGCCAATCGGCGGACACGCCAAGTTCCGCCGCACATCCCGCCACGATCTGTGCATTGGGCAGTCGCGCGCCGTCGCCTGTCAACAATTGCGAGACCGTGGAGCGATCAACCCCGATTGCGCGGGCGAGGCCGGATTGCGATTGGCCAGCGCCCTCAAGCGCTTCCTTCAGGCGGTTGCGAAACAGTTGGGCGCGGTCCCGTTTGTCGGATAATTCAATCATCTGTTTGATAATATCACCAAATGAGACCTTTG
>JAHDFG010000241.1 GCA_020628265.1 Pseudooctadecabacter sp.
TCGGGGTCGGACCAGAGCTGGCGGGTGTCCAGATCAACCTCGAGCAGGCGTTGTTCCAACTGGCGGATCGAGGCCATCTCGACAAGCTGCATGCTTTCGCCATTCGGGCCGATGCTGCGCAGGGAGCCCAAGGCGCCTGCGTTGCCCTGACGCCCCTCGTAGACAGTGTTGTCCAAGACGATCCCGCCACCGATGTAGGCCCCGATGAAGAAATAGGCGTAGTCGCGGAATTCCTTGCCGCGTCCGAACCTGTGTTCGGCCTGACAGGCGGCTGTTGCATCATTGAGGAGCGAGACGGGCAGGCCGGTCAATTCCTGAAGCTGCGCCTTGAGGTCGACACTTTGCCATTCTGCAAATTCCGCGCGACGTTCGGCGGCTTCGTCCGGCCAGTTCCAAAGCTCGAACGCAGCACCGACGCCGATGCCGCAGATGCGACTGTCCTGATCCGCGCTTAGGGTTGCCCTGATCTCGGATATGCTGGTCTCGACGAAGGCAAAGATATCTTCGGGCAGGGGGCGGGCATAGCTGAGGGTCTTTTCGTCGCGTGATGTGCCGACGAAGTCCATCAATACCAGTTCCGCCGACCGGCGCCCGATCTTCAGTCCGAAGGAAAACGCGCCATCTTCGGCCAGTCGCATGGGGGTGGAGGGTTTACCGACCTTGCCGCGGACAGGTTCGCCCTTCATCACAAGGCCCTCGGCCTCAAGTCGGCGTAAGATGCTGGACACGGTGGGCGGGGACAGACCGGCGCGTTTGGCCAGATCACTGGCAGGCAGGCCGCCATGGCGCTGGATCAACGAAAGCAAAAGCCTTTCGTTGTGATCGCGAACGCCACGCTGGCTTAGTCCCGCGCTGATCTCTCTGACCAATCCATCATCCATGGGCATGATCTATAGGTCTCCTCCAAAGATGTTGATAGCCGATTCTAATTAATAAAGAAAGTTAACTAATTAATTGACAGCGGCATCAGAATCGGACTTTTTAGGGCGCATGGCGGATTTCGAGCCGCTGAATTGCAGGGTGGAGGCTCTGCTCAACAACGTCTGGGAGGACACTATGAAAAAGCTCATGATTGGCACCGCTGTTGCCGCAATCACCTCGGCCGGGGCTGCGATGGCCGATGGTCACGCGACGTCTGCCTGCCTGATCACCAAGACCGACACGAACCCGTTCTTCGTGAAGATGCGCGAAGGTGCGACCGCCGCCGCAGAAGAGCTGGGCATCACGCTGAATTCCTATGCGGGCACTGTCGACGGTGACCATGAAAGTCAGGTTGCAGCGATTGAAGCCTGCATCGCGAATGGCGCGTCCGGTATCCTGATCACGGCATCGGACACCGCCGCGATTGTCGAGCCCGTGCAGGACGCACGCGACGCAGGCATTCTGGTCATCGCGCTCGATACGCCGCTGGACCCGATTGATGCTGCTGACGCCACCTTTGCCACCGACAACTTTCTTGCCGGTGAACTGATCGGCCAATGGGCCGCAGGCGCAATGGGGGACGATGCGGCGAACGCGAAGATCGCGATGCTGGACCTTGCCATCAGCCAGCCGACTGTTGGCGTGCTGCGCGATCAGGGGTTCCTGACAGGCTTTGGCATCGACACGGTTGATGTGAACATGTGGGGCGATGAAACCGACGAGCGGATCATCTGCAACGAAGTGACCGCAGGCAACGAAGAGGGCGGTCGCACCGCGATGGAGACCTGTCTGGCCGCTGATCCCGACATCAATGTGGTCTACACGATCAACGAACCTGCAGCCGCCGGCGCTTATGAGGCGCTGGTCGCAGTTGGCCGTCAGGATGACGTGCTGATCGTGTCCGTCGATGGCGGCTGCCCAGGTGTGGCGGATGTTGCCGACGGCGTGATCGGTGCCACGTCCCAGCAGTACCCGCTGTTGATGGCCTCGCTGGGGATCGAAGCGATTGCGCGGTTTGCCGAAGATGGCACCCTGCCGGAAAACACCCCCGGTAAGGACTTCTTTGACACGGGCGTCGCACTGGTGACCGGAAACCCTGTTGACGGGGTCGAAAGCATCTCTGTCGAAGAAGGCACAGACCTCTGCTGGGGTTGATTTGAACGGGCGTTCGCGCCCAGTTTGAAACAGGCGAAGGGCGGGCTGTGGTCCGCCCTTCCACCAAGACGGCGCGGGGTCCGCGCATTGGGGGAGAGAGCATGTCCGACAAAACAGACAATTACGAAGCCGCACTGGATGGCGCATCAAAGGATGTGGCCCGGTTCGATGTGCAGGACAAATCACTGCTAATGCGGTTTCAGGGGGCCCTGCACAAGACACCCTCGCTGGTGCCGCTCATCGTTCTGATCTGCGCCATTCTGATTTTCACCGGCTGGTTGGGGCCAAGGTTCCTGCCGCAGATGACGTTGGTGTTCCAGCAAATTCAGGTGGTGGGTATTCTGGCGTTGGCGCAAACGCTGGTCATTCTGACCGCGGGGATCGATTTGTCCGTGGGCGCGATTGCGGTGTTCTGCTCGGTCATCATGGGCAAGTTCACGTTTGATTATGGTCTGCCGCCTGCTGTGGCCGTGGCCTGCGGGATTGTCGCGGGGGCCGCCATTGGCGGGGTGTCCGGCTGGCTGGTCACCCGCATCAAGATCCCGCCCTTTATTGCCACGCTTGGTGTCTGGCAGATCGTGCTGGCGGCCAACTACATCTATTCCCGCAACGAGACGATCCGCGCTCGCACGATCCGCGAAGAGGCCCCGATGCTGCAGTGGTTGGGGCTGAAGCCGAACGAACAGTTCGTCGCATGGATCGAAAACCTGCGCGGCATCACCTACGACCGCATTCGCCCCAACGAGACTGGGCAGGTCCTGCTCGACATCATCTGGCAGACCAAGATCACTTACGGTGTGCTGGTGTTGATCGCGATGACGGTTCTGCTGGCCTATATGCTGCGGTCGACTGCGTGGGGGCGCCATGTTTACGCCGTGGGCGATGACCCAGATGCGGCAGAGTTGGCCGGCGTGAACGTCAAAGGCACATTGATGTCCGTTTACATGCTGGCTGGTGCCATCGCCGCCGTCGCGGGGTGGTCGTTGATCGGGCGGTTCGCGTCTGTCTCTCCCTCGGCCTCCACGGGGCTGGAAGGTAACATCGAATCCATCACGGCCGTGGTGATCGGGGGCATTTCCCTGTTTGGCGGGCGTGGGTCTATCTGGGGGGCCTTCTTCGGCGCCCTCATTGTCGGGGTCTTCATGTTGGGCCTTGGTATGGCTGGCGTGAACCCGCAGTGGACGTTCATGCTGATCGGCACACTCATCATCCTCGCCGTTGGCATCGACCAGTGGATCAGAAAGGTAGCAGCGTAATGGAACCCATTCTCAAAGGTCGGAATCTGACCAAACGGTACGGCAAGGTCGTGGCCCTCGATAATTGTGACTTCGATCTGTACCCCGGTGAAATTCTGGCGGTGATTGGCGACAACGGGGC
>JAHDFG010000242.1 GCA_020628265.1 Pseudooctadecabacter sp.
TCGTGCGTCAGCCCGACGTGTTCCTGTTTGACGAGCCTCTGTCGAACCTTGATGCGGAACTGCGGGTCGAGATGCGGGTGGAAATTGCCAAGCTGCACAAGCAGCTGGGTGCAACGATGATTTACGTCACCCATGATCAGGTCGAGGCCATGACCATGGCTGACAAGATCGTTGTGCTGCGCGACGGCCGGATCGAACAGGCTGGATCGCCTGCGAAGCTGTACGATGACCCCGATAACCTGTTTGTCGCAGGATTTATCGGATCCCCGCGCATGAACTTTTTCGATGCGACGGTTGTGTCGTCGGATAACGGGCAAACGACGGTGTCCGTGCCGCGTTTGGGCGATGCTCCGCTGCACGTTCAGGTTGGTCAGGGCCTTGCGCCGGGGCGGCAGGTCAAGGTCGGGCTACGGCCCGAGCATTTCGCGTCCGACGGTCCGATGCAGGCGACACTCGACATCGACGTGATCGAGAACCTTGGCGGTGTGTCCTATGCCTATTCGTCTGCAGAGGGGGAGGCGCATCCGGTGATTGTTGAGCTTCGCGGGGCAGAGCGGCCGACCGGTGGTGGCCGCCTGACCGTCGCGTTCGATCCGGCCGCGGCACTTGTTTTCGATGCAGCGAGTGGTGCGCGCATCCGCTAGCCGGAAGTCCCGCCGCCGCTTCCTCCCCGGCGGCGGGGAGTGCCTCAGGTCTGAGGCCAGTGCGCACGATGGGGGCGCAGCCCCGCGACCTCCATTTGTATCGCGAACAGGCCGCCAGCCTCTGGGTTGGCGGCTTTTTCGTCGTCGCTCATGCTGAAGGTGCCAGTTGTGACGAACAGGGTTTTCAGGTCCGCACCGCCAAAGGTGCAGTTTGTCACAGTTTCGCAGGGCAGGGCGATCTGTTGGATGATTTCCCCGTCGGGCGTCATGCCGATCACCTGCCCTTGATCACATATGGCGATCCAAAGGGTGCCGTCCGCATCAACTGTCATTCCGTCCGGCTTGCCGGTGCTGTCGTCGAAGCGACGCAGCACGCGCCATGCGTTGTCCTTATAGACGTGGAGGATGCCCGGTACGCTGTCGATGAAATATAGTCGCGTTCCGTCAGGGCTGAAGGCCAGACCGTTGGAGATCGTGCAGCCTGTCATCATCGTCGCGGGCGTGCCGTCGTCGTACCGGTAAAGCGCGCCGGTCGGGCCCTTTGCGCCTTCTGACATGGTCCCCACCCATAGCGCGCCATCGGGTCCGGCCAGCATATCATTCAGGCGGTTGCCTGCGATGTCCGGCTCCGGATCATGCAACACGGCAATCGTGCCGGTTTGAGGGTCAACACGGCCCAGCCCCTTTGCTGTCGCGATCAACAAATCACCGTTCTGATCGAGCGCTAGAGCGCTGATAAGATAGGGCATCGCGACCCGCGTGGCCTGCTTGGTTGCCGGATCATAGGAATGCAAAGCCTCTTTCGCGATGTCGACCCACCAGACAAGGCCACGGTTGTGATCCCATAAAAGACCCTCACCACATCCGGCCTTGGCGGCATCTGCGCAAATCGGTAAGTTCATATTGGCACTTTCGTCAAAATAATGTACGAAAATATGTAAATCATGGGCGATGGAGTTGCCAGCCTCCAAACGCCAAAAGCCTTGGACGAAATGACATGAGCCCTGCCGGACCCATTGCCCTAGCCACTGATGCAGCCGATGTTTCCCAGACATCAATCTATGACGCGATCCGGCACGACATCCTGTCCGGCGCGCTTGAAGCGAACGCGCGGCTAAAAATTTCGGAACTTGCAAAGCAGCACAAGACGTCGACCAACCCTGTGCGCGAGGCCTTGCAGCAGTTGCGGGGGGAGGGGCTTGTCCTGTTCATCCCCAATCAGGGCGCACGTGTACGGCCGATTGATATGGAATTCGTGCGCGATGTGGCCGAGGTCGGCTACCAGCTTGAACCCTATCTGTTGAAATTGTTCGTTGAGACAGCCAGCGCAGAGGACATCGCGGAGCTGGAACGTATTCAGGACGAGATCGAAGCCATCAACTTCTCGGACAAGGCGCGGCATACGGAGCTGAACCACCAGTTCCACGAGTACATGTACGAACGGCACTACAACCGCGTGGCCTTCGGTGTCTGGAAACAGCATCGGGAAATTCTTGGCTCGATCAGTACGCGCGTGCCCATCGCCATCGGGCGACAGGAGGCGATCATCCGTGAACACCGCGATCTGATTGACGCGATCAAGGCGCAGGATGTGGAGGGTGCGGTGTCTGTGCTGAACCGGCATATTCAGGATGCGGGGCGTCACGTGGTGGACCAGTTGCGGATTGATCAGGCGCGGTCCCGCGGACGGAATGGGTAAGGCGGGGTGCTGCGCCCCTTCGGGGGGCGGTGTTGCCTTAGAGGCGCCCTCAATCAGCGCGAACCCTGACGGCCACCTCCGTAATTGTCGGCCCGTTCGGGGCGGTCATGCCCTCGTCGGGACTGATACACCCCAGATTGCGCCGGACGGCGAAGGCCCTTTGGTCCGCAAAAAAGTCAGGGATCTGTGGGTCGAAGCCGGTGCGATAAGCGTCGGACAGTTTCGACGTTTTGTTGCCGCAACCGGATATCGCACTTTGGCCGAACGGCTGGGGTGGTCTTACGTGTTCTTCAGCCATCTGCCCGATAATGGTGAAGGCACGCTTGGTGTCGAAGGTCTGGAATGGTGGCGGCGGATTGACGGCGCATGCTGGGCGTGGCCGACGGGGTTGGATGGTCCCCCCGCCGAGGATGATCTGCCGGTCACCCATGTGGCATGGCAGGATGCCCGCGATTTTGCGACATGGGCTGGGGGGCGCTTGCCCAAAGAGGCAGAATGGGAACATGCAGCTCGGGGCGGTCTGGGTGATGTGCGCTATCCGTGGGGCGATGAAGAACCCGCGGACGACAATGCGCATCTGCTGAACATCTGGCAGGGGCAATTCCCAACCCTCGATACTGGCGCTGACGGCTATACGGGGCCCGCACCCGTGACGGCGTTTGCCCCCAACGGCTACGGCTTGCACCAGATGGTCGGCAATGTCTGGGAATGGACGGCCGAGCCCTTTCGTGTGCGCGGTGCCTCCCGCGAGGCGCGTCAGATTAACGCCGCCGCCAAGGGGCGCAAGCTGCTTAAGGGCGGGTCGTTCCTGTGTCATCGCAGCTATTGCTACAGGTACCGGATCGCGGCCCGCACTGGGAACACGCCCGACAGCACCAGCGGTCACACGGGGTTTCGCGTGGTCTATGATCGCGCTCCCTGACCTTGCCGCGTGCTACATCGGCCCGTGGTCGTGCTGCTCGGACGCGTCCCGTCCGTCGATATAGCTGCCCACGGGCGGGTGATGTGCGGGGCCTGACAGCCAGTCGCCTTCGGCCCGCATCCAGTTGAACAGCCGGTCATGGAGCGTCTTTTGAACAGCGGCCAAGGCCGGATCACCGGCGC
>JAHDFG010000243.1 GCA_020628265.1 Pseudooctadecabacter sp.
TCAAAGCTGATGTCTTCGGGCACGTTGATCGTCTTTGAGATGGAGCTATCCACCCACTTCTGCGCGGCCGCTTGCATCCGCACGTGGTCCAGCGCGGGCAAGGTCTGGGCGTTGACGAAATAGTCGGGCAGCTCCGCATCGCCCATCTTGTCGCGCCACATCTTCACCGCGTAGTCGACGACCTCTTCCTCGGTCCGCGTGCCGTCCTTTTGCAGCACCTTGCGGGTATACGCATAGGCGAAGACGGGTTCGATCCCGGATGAGACGTTGCCCGCATAAAGGCTGATCGTCCCCGTCGGCGCCACGGACGTTAGCAACGCATTGCGGATGCCGTGTTCCGCGATCAGCGCCTTCACGTCCTCGTCCAGCGCCTGCACCGTGGGCGAGGCGAGGTATTTCTCAGCATCAAAGAGCGGGAACGCGCCCTTCTCCTTCGCGAGCATCGCTGAGGCGCGGTAGGACGCATTGGCGATCAGTTTCATCCAAGCCTCGGTCTGGGCCGCAGCCTCTTCGGACCCGTAGCGCAAACCCACCATCAGCAGCGCATCGGCAAGGCCCGTGACGCCAAGGCCGATCCGGCGTTTGGCGGCCGCTTCCTGTGCTTGCGCCTCAAGCGGGAAGTTGGACGCATCGACCACGTTGTCCATCATGCGGATGGCCGTGGTCACAAGGTCCTCCAGCGCGGCCTCATCCAGCGCCGCGTCCGCGTCAAAGGCATTCTCGACCAACCGCGCGAGGTTCACCGACCCCAGCAGGCACGCCCCATAAGGCGGCAGCGGTTGTTCACCGCAAGGGTTCGTCGCCGCGATGGTCTCGCAGTAGTTCAGGTTGTTCATCGCGTTGATACGGTCGATGAAGATCACGCCCGGTTCAGCGTAATCATAGGTCGACTGCATGATCTGGTCCCACAGCGCGCGGGCCTGCACGGTTTTGACCACCTCACCGTCCCAAACCAGATCCCAAGCTCCGTCTTTCTTCACGGCTTCCATGAAGGGATCGGTCACCAACACGGACATGTTGAACATCCGCAGGCGGACGGGGTCCGCTTTGGCGGTGATGAAATCTTCGATATCGGGATGGTCACAGCGCATGGTCGCCATCATCGCCCCTCGGCGCGAGCCTGCGGACATGATCGTGCGGCACATGGCATCCCAAACATCCATGAACGACAGCGGGCCAGAGGCATCCGCCGCCACGCCTTTGACCACAGCACCCTTGGGCCGGATGGTTGAGAAATCGTAACCGATCCCCCCGCCCTGCTGCATGGTCAACGCCGCCTCTTTGAGGTTGTCAAAGATGCCCGACATTGTGTCGGGGATCGTCCCCATCACAAAGCAATTGAACAGGGTCACCGACCGCTCTGTGCCCGCACCCGCCGTGATGCGGCCCGCTGGCAGGTATTTGAAATCCTCCAGCGCCGCGTAGAACTTCGGCTCCCATTTGGCCGCGTCTTTCTCGACCGACGCCAAAGCCCCCGCGATCCGGCCCCATGTGTCCTCGACCGTCTGGTCAATGGCCGTACCGTCCGCTTCCTTCAGACGGTACTTCATGTCCCAGATCTGTTCGGCGATGGGTGCGGCAAAGCGGGTCATGTGGGGTCCTTCTGGGTGGCTGGCAGAATCATTAACGGGTGACTAATCTACATGTTGTGGTTCGTCAGAACAATACTGGAACATATAGATTTCGGAGCATAACACCTTGTCCCCTGTCCTGCACCTGCAAAAGCTGAGCGTTGGAACGGAAAACATAGGCGACCTTGCGGCATGGCAAGGGACAAAACGCGCGCAGGCGAAAGACGGTTTGCCGCGCCACATCACCCGCATGTGGCCCAAACGCGCCGAAGAGGTTCTGCAAGGCGGGTCAATGTACTGGGTGATCAAGGGCGAAATCCTGTGTCGTCAGGTGATCAACCGGTTTGACGAATACGACAGCGCCGACGGCATCCGGCGTTGTGCTATTGTGCTGGAACCCGAATTGATCCGCGTGGTGCCCACTCTGAAACGCCCCTTTCAGGGCTGGCGCTACCTAAAGCCTGAAGATGCGCCGCGTGACCTGCCCAAGGGGCGCGAAGCCGAGGAACCCTTGCCCGAAGGCCTGAACGCAGCATTGGCGGAGATCGGTGTTCTGTGATCTTGCGATCACGCCCTGCGGAAGCGGGGTCCAAATTTTTCTGAAAAATTTGGGGCTCAGACCTCAAGCGTGCGGATGAGGGTTTTGAGCGTCGCGCGTTGATCTTCTGACCACGTATGACGGCGCCCACGGAACAACGTCGCCTGACTGGCGTGGATCATGCCATCGGACAAAATTTTCAGGCCGTTGGCGCGCAGGGTTTCACCTGTCGATGTGATATCGGCCACGGCTTCGGCGGTTTCGTTGCGGATGGTGCCTTCGGTGGCCCCTTGGCTGTCGACCAGCTGGTAATCGGCCACACCGTTGTCGCGCAGGAACTCCCGCACCAGACGGTGGTACTTCGTCGCGATCCGCAGCCGGAAGCCGTGCTGCGCCCGAAACGCAGCCGCCACCGCGTCCAGATCGTCCAGCGTGTCCACGTCCACCCAAGTGTCAGGCACGGCAATCACCAGATCGGCCCCGCCGAACCCCATGGGCGCGACCTCGACCACCCGTTGATCCCATGTGCTGAGCTTCTCGCGGATCAGATCGGATCCTGTGACACCAAGGTGGATGCGGCCTGCGTCCAACTCACGCGGGATTTCACCTGCAGACAACAGCACCAGTTCGATCCCATCGACCCCGTCCACGGCACCGGCGTATTCACGGTCCTTGCCAGACTTGCGCAAGGTCACGCCGCGTGCGGCGAACCAGTCAAAGGTCTTGTCCATGAGCCGGCCCTTTGAGGGCACACCAAGTTTCAGCGTCATATCCCGGCCTCCACTTGCGCGACCAAAGCAGGTCGGATCACGCCGCCCACAGCCGGCACACCGGCCCCGTTGCCCAGCACCGCCGTCAGCGCGTCGTAGCGTCCGCCCGTCGCCACGGGTGGCAGATGCGGGTGGGACGGCGCGGCGAAGCCGAAGACGAAGCCGTCGTAATATTCCATCGACGTCCGCCCGTAGGAGGCCTCGAACGGAAGATTGTCCACATCAATCCCGCGTACTGTCAATGCATCAAGCCTCGCAGACAACCGGTCCACCGCAGGCGAGATCGACACCAGATCAGCGGAGATGTCACGCAAGGCCACCAGCGCGTTCGGGGCCGTTTCGCGCACGTCCAGCAGCGCATCCAGCACCTCCCGTTCCATGTCCGAAACGGGTGCTGCGGCCTGATCCTCTCTCAGCGCGTCGATACGGGCCTCAATCTCGGCGCGGCTGCGCAGGCCTGCCACCTCTCCCACGCCTGCCATCGGGTCGGCGGCCTCCAGCAGGGCTTTGCGGGATTTGGGCATCGGCGCTGTGCC
>JAHDFG010000244.1 GCA_020628265.1 Pseudooctadecabacter sp.
AATACGGTATCGCCTGCCTTGATTGCGGCCATGGGTCTCTCCTGAAGATGGGGGTGAATGGGGGAGGCCGCGACGATCGCGCAGGTGCTCCGGTTGCAGCACGGCTATCAACAGTACCAAGCGATTGCAAATTTCGCTCTGTGACCACCGCCCGCTTTGAGGCTTCCAAACCCAGCCCCTCCGTGTCACTCTAATCACAACAGAAAGGCGGCCCATGACCATTACCACCTGCATATTCGACGCTTACGGCACTCTGTTCGACGTTGACGCCGCCGCCCGCGAGGTCGCCAAACAACCCGGCCAATCCCAACTGGCTGCCGTCTGGGGCACACTGTCCAAGGACTGGCGGGCCAAACAGTTGGAATACACGTGGCTGCGGGCCATTGGCGCCCGACACATCCCGTTTTGGCAGGTGACGCAGGATGCGCTTGATTGGGCCATGGAAAACAACGGCCTGCACGACAACGCCCTGCGTGCCAAGCTGCTGGCGGTCTACAAGGAATGTCCCGCCTTTCCCGAGGTGAAGCCGATGCTCAAGGCGCTGCAGGCCAAAGGCGTCAACATCGCAATCCTCAGCAACGGATCACCGGACATGCTGGTGCCTGCAGTTCGGTCTGCAGGCATCGGTGAATATCTGGACGACGTCCTCAGCGTGGAAGACGCCCATATCTTCAAGCCGCACCATTCGGTCTATGATCTGGTGTGGGACCGCTTCGACGTCCCCCAATCCGAAGTGCTCTTTGCATCGTCAAACGGCTGGGACGCCGCAGGAGCTGCGGGCTACGGATTTGCCACGGTCTGGATCAACCGCGCGGACGCCCCGCCGGACCGGCTGTGGGCCAGCCCGCACCGCACCCTGAAGTCACTGAAAACCATTCCAGACCTGATCTAGCGTGGCGACCACTGGCGCCCCGATCCACCGCATGGCTCGAACACCATGACTGATGCGTCCTCTTTCCTTGCCGCAGACGGGACCCGCCTGCATTACACCGACGAAGGCGAGGGCCTGCCGGTCCTGTGCCTGTCGGGCCTCACCCGCAATACGGGCGACTTTGACCATGTGGCCCCGCATCTGTTGGCCCTTGGCGTGCGCCTGATCCGCATGGATTATCGCGGACGGGGCAAATCCGACTGGGCCCCGTTCCAGACCTACACGATCCCGCAAGAAGCACAGGACGCGCTGGCGCTGCTGGATCATCTCCAGATCGACAAGGCGGCCATCCTGGGCACGTCACGCGGGGGGCTGATTGCCATGGCGCTTGCAGCCACCGCACGCGACCGCCTGCTTGGTGCAGCCCTCAACGACATTGGCCCCGAGATTGCAGAGGCCGGCATGTCCGTGATCTTCGACTACATCGGGCGCAATCCGGCACAGGCGACGCATGAGGACGCCGCCCGCTTTCGGGCGCAAGCCTGGACCCATTTCAAAGGGGTCCCCCACGAGCGCTGGCTGGCCGAGGTGCGCAATCACTACGAAGAAACCCCCGATGGTCTTGTCATCAAATACGACCCGAAACTCCGCGACGCGGTGCTGGCAGGGCGGGATGCCCCCATGCCTGATCTCTGGCCGTTCTACGATGCGCTGGCAGGGCTGCCTTTGGCGCTGATCCGTGGCGACGCATCGGACCTCCTGACGACGCAGACCTTCGAAGAAATGCGCAACCGCCGCCCCGACGCCCACGCCACGACAGTCACAGGGCGCGGCCACGTCCCCTTTCTGGACGAACCCGAAGCCCTCAATGTCCTGACAGACTGGATCCGTGACTTATGAAAGAAGCCTGCACCATCGACATGATCCGCGACGCAGCCGAGCGCCTGTCCGGCCACGCGCGCCGCACGCCGCTCCTGTCCTCTCCGTTTCTGGACGAAATCGCGGGCCGTCGGGTGTTCGTCAAACCCGAATGCCTGCAACACACCGGCAGCTTCAAATTCCGCGGGGCGTTCAATGCCCTTGCCGCATTGGACAGCGACACACGCACGCGTGGCGTCATCGCGTTCTCATCCGGCAATCACGCCCAAGGCGTAGCACTGGCCGCAAAAATGCATGGCGCGGATGCCGTCATCATCATGCCTGCAGACGCCCCCCAACTCAAAATCGACAACACCCGCGCCCTCGGGGCTGAGGTCATCCTCTATGACCGCGCCTCCGAAGACCGCGACGCCATCGGTGCCAAACTGTCGAACGAACGGGGCCTGACCCTGATCAAGCCCTTTGACGAACCGTTGGTGATTGCGGGCCAAGGCACCACAGGCCTCGAAATCGCCGAAGACGCGGCAGCACTTGGCGTCAAGGACGCCGATGTGCTGGTCTGCTGCGGCGGCGGCGGCCTGACCTCCGGCATCGCGCTGGCATGTGAGGCCGACGCCCCGACCCTGCGCGTGCGCCCTGTCGAACCGGAAGGCTTTGACGATGTGGCGCGATCCCTGCGATCCGGTGGGATCGAACGGAACACTGCCACCTCCGGAAACATCTGTGACGCCATCATCACGCCCCAACCCGGCGATCTGACCTTCCCCATCCTGCACCGTCTCTGCGGGCCGGGTCTGGCCATCTGCGAAGACGAGGCACTGCAGGCCATGGCCCACGCCTTCCTCCGCCTGAAACTGGTCGCGGAACCAGGTGGGGCCGCAGCACTCGCCGCGGCACTCTTCCGCAAAGACGACATCCAAGGCGACGCGGTGATCGTCACCATCTCGGGCGGCAACGTGGACCCCACAATGTTTGGGCGCGCGCTTGCCAGCTTGACCTGACATTCCACATTCGCTGTTTTTAAAATATGCGCGGCACAGCGCCCGCCCGCAGCCCAAAGGACCACACCATGACCCGCTTCACGATCGCCAGCTTCAACGTCAAGAACCTCATCGGGCCGGATCAGGAATACTACAAATTCCAGACCTACACGCCCGAAGAATACGCGTGGAAACAGGACTGGATGGCGGACCAGCTTCTGACCATGGATGCCGACATCGTGGGCTTTCAGGAAATCTTCGAAGAAGACGCCCTACGCGCCGTGATCGAAGAGGCCGACCGCCGTGGCATCGCCGCCAATGACGCCACCATCCCTGACGCGTCCAAGCGCTACCACCGCAAGGCCATCTTCCGCAAACTCGCCTATTCGCCCTATACCGATGCAGGCCTCGCCTTTGCCCCCAATGCCGCTGATGGCGAACCGGGCCACCGTCGCCCCGGTGTCGCAATCCTATCGCGCTTTGGCTTCGTGGGCGCGCCTGAAGTCCTGCAAGACCTGCCAGAACCGCTCGATATCAATTTCGCCCGCCTGCGCGGCTCCGAAGAAGGCGACGACAGCGCCGGTTTCTTCCGCATCCGCCGCCTCAGCCGCCCGATCCTCAAGGCCCGCATCCCCGTCGGCGGCGAAGTG
>JAHDFG010000245.1 GCA_020628265.1 Pseudooctadecabacter sp.
ATCATCTTTCGGCCATTGACGACCGCATTGGGCAATTGATGTCGATGCGGGAAACGCTGGCCCATCTGGTCACGTGTTGTCAGGGGGACGACCGGCCCGATTGCCCGATCCTCAGCGATCTGGCGAGCGCCTAGGTGGCGCTGGTCTGCCGCGAACTGGCAGGCCGGACCCGTGGCGCTAGGTCATAACCCGCAACAGGATGAGGCGGGTTTTGAGCGACAGCATCAGACAGGACAAGGGACTTGCCGTGCCATCGGGCCGTGTGTCGCGTTTTGCACGGCTGGGGCGCGTGACGGCCGGCGTGGCTGGTAGCATGGCCTTGGGCGGCCTGCGTGATTTGGGACGCGGGCAGCGGCCTCGCATGCAGGATTTGTTGCTCACCCCCGCCAATGTGCGGCGTGTAGCGGACGAGCTGGCCAAAATGCGCGGGGCGGCCATGAAAATGGGGCAGCTGATGTCCATGGACACCGGAGAGGTGCTGCCGCCAGAGCTGGCCGAGATCATGGCGCGGCTGCGCGATGATGCCCACATCATGCCGCCCAAGCAGCTGAAGGCTGTCCTGACGGACCAATGGGGCGAGGGCTGGCTGCGGCAGTTCCGGCGGTTTGACGTGCGGCCCATCGCGGCGGCCTCCATCGGGCAGGTGCACCGCGCCCAAACTCTCGACGGCCGTGATCTGGCAATCAAGGTGCAATACCCCGGCGTGGCGGACAGCATCGACAGCGATGTCGCTAATGTGGGGGCTTTGGTGAAACTGACGGGCCTGTTGCCCAAAGGCTTCGCGCTGGCTCCCTATCTGGAGGAGGCCAAACGCCAGTTGCACGAGGAAACGGATTACACCGCTGAGGCGCGGGCGCTGCAGCAGTTCCGGGTGGCGCTGTCTGGGGACGGGCGGTTTGTGCTGCCCGATTTGGCCGAGGACCTGTCGACCCAGCGCATCCTTGCCATGTCCTACGTCGACAGCGCCCCCATCGAAACCGTGGCCGAGGCGGACCAAGAGGTCCGCGACCGCGTGGCGGGCGAGTTGATTGATCTGATGCTGGCGGAGCTGTTCGATTTGCGCCTCATGCAGACCGATCCGAACTTTGCCAATTACCGTTGGGTGCCTGAGACTGGTCAGATTGTGTTGCTGGATTTCGGGGCGACGCGGGCCTTGCTGCCGCACACGGTCGAGGCCTACCGCGCCTTGTTCAAAGCGGGGTTGGACGGGGACCGCGTGGCCATGGAACGGGCCGCCGAAGACATCGGGTTTCTGGGGGATGAGGCGCCGGACCATCGCCGTCAAATCCTGTCTATGATGGAAGAGGTTTTCGCGGCCTTACGCGGCACGGAGACTTTCGATTTCGGTGACCGGAGCCTGTCGCAGGCTATGACGGTCAAGGGCATGGCGCTGGCCGAAAGCGGCTATGTGCCGCCGCCCTTGCCGATGGATGCGGTGTTCTTGCAGCGCAAATTCGGGGGGATGTTCCTGTTGGCGGCGCGGCTGGGTGCGCAGTTGCCGGTTGAAAGTATGGTGCGTGCGCGTCTCTAGACCATCGCGCGCCCTGCCAAGACCATGAAAGCCATCCCCAGCCCGATGCACAGCGGGCCATAGTAGGTCTCGTCGAGACGACGGAAGGGCATTTCGGGCGTCGCACGTTTCCAGAACGGCGCATATGCGATCACGGCGCGGATTTGAAAGACCAGCGCGATGATGAAAAGCCCCGTGGCTTTCAGGGGTCCTGCAGGAAACCAAGGCCATGCGGCGGCAAACAGCAGGGCGACCACCACAACCGAACAGCTGACAGCCCCCGGCATTTTGGTGATCCCACGCTGCCCAACCACCGAGCGGGCAAGCGTCACCTCATCGCGAATGGGCCACCAATAGCCGATGGCCCACAGCAGATGAACCGCTGCAATAACGATCAGGACTGTGGAAACAGCCAGTGCCAGAAGGGTCATCGGGTCGTGCGGGCCTCGACGTAGGTGAAGGTGTCCTTGTCACTTTCGCTGTCGTCGTAGGACATCAGGAGGGACATGCCCAGATCCGGCAGGAACATGATCTCTTCGTCAATCTGGAAGCCGTCGCTGGCATAACGCACCTTGCCCGGAATGCCGCGGAAGCTGCAGGTACCCACAACGAAGTCGATCTCGCCACCCCAACGCTGGGTCTGGACCTCTTCGTAGATGTCGCCGAAGGCATTGATCACTGTTTTGACGGACCATTGGCTTGAGGCGGCAGGGACAGGCAATTCGGCCACGTTCATGGGGTAGGAGGTGTTGATGATGCTGTCAGGCAGGATGCGCCCGTTCTCTGTGTCAGACAGCTGCACGATGTGAACACCTTTGCCGAGGATGCTGCGGTATGTGAAGCCGTCGCTGGCCACTCCGTCCATCTGGACAGTCCCGTTGGCCGCCGCGCGGAATGTTTCAACATTGCCTTCGTCATCGACAAAGACGATGCCGGTCGCCAGATCGGCGCCCGTGGGGCAGGCGGCAAATGCGGGAAGGGATGCGGCCGTCAGGGCAAGGGTCAGTACACATCGGGAGAAAATCATATCTGGGCCTCATTCTCAGGAGCGCGTTGGCGGCGCCGCGAAATCTGTAAACAATGACGGGAGTTTTGCAGGGCAGTGCGCGATTGTCTAACGCCTTTCCCGATCAGCCTGCCGTGGTCTTTCGCTGATTGATGATCTGCCGCGCCACAAAGGCTGCGAAAAAGAGAACTGTAAGGACAAGGATCACAGTCGGCCCCGGGGCGGAACCCAAAAAGAAGCTCAGATAGACCCCACCTGTCAGCGATGCTGTCGCCACCACGGTTGCGACGACCAGCATGTGTTTGAACTGACGGGTGATCAGAAAGGCAATGGCCCCGGGTGCGATCATCAGTCCGATCGCCAAAATCAGCCCCACGGCCTTTAGCGTCGCCACGATTGTCAGGGACAGGATGGCCAGCAACCCATAGTGCAACACCCGCGTCGGCAGCCCGATCGCGCGGGCTTGCGCCGGATCAAAGGCATTGAGCAGCAGGTCCTTCCAACCGATCAGAAGTGCGGCACAGACCGCAATACCAATAACGCCGGACGTCCAAAGGTCCGTTGGCCCCACGCCCAGCATGTTGCCAAACAGGATGTGATCAAGGTGCAGGCCCACGTCGAGTTTTGTGTAAAGAACCAGCCCCAGACCGAACATGCCCGAAAAGACGACCCCCATGACAGTGTCCTGCCGCACGCGGCTGTTGGCATCCAGATAGCCGGTGGCCAGCGCACAGATCATGCCCGCAAGAAAGGCCCCGATGATCAGGGGAAGGCCAATGACATAGGCCAGAATGATCCCGGGCAGCACCGCATGGGCCACGGCGTCCCCCATCAGCGACCAGCCCTTGAGGACCAGAAAACAGG
>JAHDFG010000246.1 GCA_020628265.1 Pseudooctadecabacter sp.
CACGGGTCGCCGCATCAAGGTTAACATCCAGAATTTCCGCGCGGGTCACTTCAATGCCCCAGTCATCCACTTGGGCCGCCAGTTGGTCCTGAATGGCCATGATCAGGCCGGTACGGTTGGCCTGCACCTGATCCAGTTCCATCTTACCGATTTCAGAACGCACAATACCCGCAACCGTGGTGGAAATCGCCCCATCCACATCGCGGATCCGGTAGACCGTCTTTTCAGGCTCAATGATCCGGTAAAAGACCGAAGTCTCGACCTGCACCAACACGTTGTCAGAAGTGATCGCATCCTGCGCCGACGTCGGCAGCTGGCGCTCCAGAATGGAAATCTTGTGCGCGACACGGTCCAGAAACGGAATGATGAAGTTGATGCCGGGCCCCAAGACAGAGCGCAAACGGCCAAACCGTTCCACGACAAATTTCTCGGACTGCGGAACAATCCGCACGCCGACCAGAATACAGATGATAATAAAGGCGGCCAAAAGGATCAGGACGATATTGCCCCCGATCAGGTCGCTGATGATTTGTTCGAAATCCATGGGTCCCTCGCAATCCTCATTGCCTGCTTTGCCCCATATGCTGGGGTGCAGGACGTTTTATTGACACCATCTAGATAGGCGCGCGCCCGTCTTTACGCAACCAGAGCATGAGCCGCTCGCGCAGGCCGGGAACAAGGTTTGGCAATTGCGCAACAAGCTCTGGTGCCATGAGCGCCCACCGTTGCCCTTCATCCCCGAACCGGATGTCCGACGCCCGGGACGCCGGTAGGCAGGCAACAAAGAACACAGCGACACTGGTAGGGTCTTTGATCGCGGGCAGATGCACCTCATAGCGAATGTCACTCGGTACGAGATCAAGCGCGAACTCCTCTTGGACCTCACGCCGCAGACATGCAAAGGGGGATTCGTCGCCCTCCCGCCCGCCGCCCGGAAAATCCCAGTGGTCCGGCCAGATCACGTCGCTGTCCCGCTGGTAAACCAGCAAATCATCGCCCAGAAACAATGCGGCTTTGGCCCCGTGGAATGCACCTTCCATTAATGCAGGCCCCTCTCTTCTTCTGACCCGAAAACTCTCCCCGAAGGGCCGGCTTGCCAGCCATAGCACGACAGGCGTATTTCATCACCATGCCTGCCCTCTGTCGCGCCTGCCTGCATACATTTGAGAGCGGAACACGTTGTCCCGTGTGCCGCAGCCCTCGAGTGACGGCCCATGAGGAATTGTTCAGCCTCAGCATCGCCCATATGGATTGCGATGCCTTCTATGCCTCGGTCGAGAAACGGGACAATCCCGAGTTGGAGGGCAAACCGGTCATCATCGGGGGCGGGAGGCGCGGCGTGGTGTCCACCTGCTGCTATATCGCGCGCATCAAAGGGGTGCGCTCGGCCATGCCGATGTTTCAGGCGCTCAAGCTTTGCCCCGAAGCCGTGATCGTCCGTGGCCGCATGGACCGCTATGTCGAGGTCTCCCGTCAGGTGCGGGCCATGATGGATGAACTCACCCCGACTGTTGAGCCCCTGTCCCTTGATGAGGCCTTTATGGACCTCTCCGGCACAGCAAAGCTGCATGGTGCGCCGCCCGCCGTGATGTTGGCGCGGCTGACCAAACGCATGAAGGACGAAATCGGGATCACGGGATCCATCGGTCTCAGCCACAACAAGTTTCTGGCCAAGGTCGCGTCCGATCTGGACAAACCACGGGGTTTTTCCGTGATCGGCGCGGCTGAAACCACCGAATTTCTTAGACCCAAGCCCGTGCGCCTGATCTGGGGCATAGGCCCTGCTGCTCAAGCAAGCCTTGAAGCCGCAGGCATCCGCACGTTCGATGATTTGCTGCGATGGGATTTGCGGGATTTGCAGGACCGGTTTGGCGGCATGGGGGAACGCCTCTACGCCCTTGCGCGGGGGAAAGACGCACGCCGTGTCAGCCCTCATACCCCCGTAAAGGGCCTGTCGAACGAAACGACCTTCCACGATGACACCGCCGACAAGGATATTCTGGACGGCCACATCTGGCGCATGGCCGAGAAGGTTTCAGGACGGGCCAAAGCCAAGGAAAAGGCAGGGCGGGTTGTGACGCTGAAACTGAAGCGGGCCAATCACAAGCTGCTGTCTAAACGACAGAGCCTGCATCAGCCGACACAATTGGCCGATACCATCTACCGAACAGCGCGGGCCTTGTTTGATCAGGTGGGGGACGAGGGCCCCTACCGTCTGCTGGGTGTCGGCATTTCCGATCTGGTACCGGCGCAGGACGCCGACCGCGAAGGGGATCTTCTGGATCCTGACGCAGGAAAACGCGCCGAAGCAGAACGGGCCGCAGACGCGATCCGTGAGAAATTCGGCAAGGATGCGATCCTTAAAGGTCGTGCGCTGCGCTGAACCAAAATTCCGGAATTTTGGTGGGACCAACAAATTTCCAGAAATTTGTTACTCCGCCGCCAGTCGGAATTCCTCGCCACGCCCGATTTCGGCCAGCTCGGCGATCACACCATCGAGTGTTGCTTTGAACGCCTTGAAATTCGCATTCGGTTTGATCGTCTTCTCATCCATGTAGATCGCGCGGTCGATCTCCACCTGCACGGCGTGATGTCGTCTTGAGGGTCGGCCATAGTGCTGACAGATGTAGGCACCTGCAAATGGCATGTTGCGGGCCACCTTAAAGCCGGCACTGGCGAATGCCGCCTCGACCTGCTCCACCACCGACGACGCAGCGGCAGCGCCGAAACGGTCGCCCAGAACCACATCAGGGCGCGCAGCCCCCGGCGGGCCAACATTTTCCAGCGCTTCATGAGGCATCGAATGGCAGTCGATCAAGATCGCCTCACCGAACGCCTCATGGGCCTCGTCCAGAAGGGTTTGCAACGTGTCATGATAGGGCCGCCAGACATTCGAAATCCGGTCATGGGCTTCATGCAGGGACAACTTTCCCCGATAAATCGCCCGTCCGTTGGACACCACGCGGGGGATCACGCCAAGTCCGCTTGCGATGCGCGGATTATGGGCATGCCGCCTCACCCCTTCGATCACCGCCGGATCAAGCTCTTCAGGGCCGCGGTTGAGGTCAAGATAGGCACGCGGCGCCTGCGCCAGAAGCAACGGTGCACCGTGATCTACCGCACCTGCGAAAAGATCATCGACAAAAGCATCCTCGGACGAGCGGACTTCTCGTTCATTCAAAATAGCCTGCCGAAGGAAGTCTTCGGGATACTGGCGGCCGGAATGGGGGGAGGCAAAAACAACGGAGGTCGTGCGCGCTTTGGGGCGCTGCAACACGTAAGACCGGTTTTCCGCTGCTGTGTTCATCTCTTGACCTCTATGAACCCAACGTAGCCCAATTTCCACATTTGCCAAAAG
>JAHDFG010000247.1 GCA_020628265.1 Pseudooctadecabacter sp.
AAAAGCAAAGCAGCCGGCCCGCCCAAAATGAGCCATATGCGCGGGCTGGCCATCAAATCATTCGCTCCAGAAGGCGCCGGCGAGGGTTTGGACCGCTCCGATATTACGCGGACCCGGTGTCGCCTCGACGTATTCCAGCGTCACGAACCGGTCGTTCTTCACCGCATCCAGATCGGCAAAGGCGGGGTTCGAGATCATGAAGTCGCGCTTCTGCGCAGCGGTAACTTCGCCATAGTTCACGATCACGATGACTTCAGGGTTGCGTTCAACGACCTCTTCCCATGTGACCGTTGCCCAGCTTTTCTCAAAGTCATCGAACACGTTCTGGCCACCGGCGGCTTCGATAAGGGCTGTGGGCATGGCGTAGCGGCCAGCGGTAAAGGGCGCGTCCTCGCCACTATCGTAGACAAAGACCCGCAGGGGATCGCCGATGTCCAGATCGGCGGTGAAGGCCGCCAGTTCGGCGCGGTAGCCTTCGACCAGCGCCTCGGCCTTGGCCTCGACGTCAAAGATGCGGCCAAGGTTCAGCAGGTCGTTATACATCAGATCGATGCTGGCCTTCTCCATCGCCATAATGTGGGAGCAGCTTTCGCTGAGCTCATAGACCTGCATGCCAAAGGGCTCCAAAGTCTCCGGCGTGACCTCGCCGCCGACCTTCATGCCATAGTTCCACCCAGCAAAGAAGAAGTCCGCGTCAGCGCCCACCAGCACCTCGCGGCTGGGGTATTGGGCGGAAAGTTCGGGCAGGGCGGCGACACCCGCCGTCATCTCTGCGTCCAGCTTGTTCCAGCCGGAAATGCCCGTGTAGCCGACCATGCGGTCTGCAAGGCCCAGCACCAACATCATCTCGGTCAGGTTGACGTCGTTCGAGATCGCCCGTTCGGGCGGGGCGTCGAACGTCACCTCGCGGTCGCAGCTTTGCACGGTGGTTTGCGCCATGGCTGTGCCCGCGCAGAGAACCATTGCGAGGGTGAGGGTAGGGGTCTTCATGTGAGTTCTCTTTCAGGTGTTCGAAGATGGAATGTCAGGTGGTCGGTGGCGCTGTGGCTCAGCCGTTCGCGGCGCACATCGACGTGGAATGCGTCCGAGACAACACGTTCGGAGAGGATTTGATCGGGCGGGCCAAAGCCAAGAGATCGTCCTGCATCGAGCAGCAGGACGTCATCACAAATACCTGCGGCAAGGTTCAGGTCGTGCAAAGACGTCACAATGGTCAGCGGCAGCTGACGGATCAGCTCGAGCACCTCGAGCTGGTGGCGGATATCAAGATGGTTGGTCGGCTCGTCAAGGATCAGAAGTTCAGGTTCTTGGGCGAGGGCTCGGGCCACCATGACGCGCTGGCGTTCGCCACCCGACAGGGTGCCAAGGTGCCGGTCGGTCATGTCCGCAAGGTCCAATCGGGCCAAAGCATCCGCGATCACATCGCGATCACGGGCGCCGGTGGTGCTGCCGAAGCCCCTGCGGTGGGGCGTGCGACCCAGTGCCACGATTTCGCCCACGGTCAGGGCGAAGTCGCTTGGCTGTTCTTGCAGGACAGCCGCGACGCGCTGGGCGACCGTTCGGGCCGGCATCTGCCAGATGTCGCTGCCATCAAGACGAACACTGCCAGCCGTGGGGCGCTGAAACCGGTATAGCATCCGCAGGAGTGTCGTTTTGCCTGCGCCATTGGGGCCGACGACACCCAAAACCCGCCCCGCATCCAGCGTAAAACCCGCATCATGCAGCACGGGCCCTCGGCCCCGCGGCGCCCATGACAGGCCTTCGACTGTCAGGGTCGCCGTCATGATGCGAGGACCTCGCTCTCTTCGATTGCGATGAGTGCGGCGGGTACGCGGGCGAGGGTGCTTTTGCGCAGCTTACCGGGGCGGTCCACCGACGAACACCAACCGTCTTGCAGGTAGGCATACTGGCGCGCGAAGGCCACGAGGTCGTCCACATCCGTCGCGGGATCAATGTCACCAAAGAGATAGGTGGCTTTCTTCGTGCCGTGATAGGCCACCGTGCAGGGCCGATCACAGCCCGCCATACAGGCCACGCCGGAAATCTCGAAATCTTCCGGCACCGCGTCACCGGCCTCGGCCAGCGCGCGGCGCAAGCGGTCAATCAACTCATAACCAGGACGGCAAGTCGATCCCTTGTGCTTGCATGAGGTGCAAATCGTAATCCGGTGCTCCATCAGGAAATCCCCCAACGGGGACGCACCAAGATATATGTGTGAGCGATTGGTCTCGCTGTGTCATCATATGCTCCCGATCAGGCACCCCGCCTGTCATGAGTGAACGTTTACGATGGCAGGTCTCCTGACTTGCGGGTCGAAGCTTTCTGTCCCTTCCCAGCCCATAGGGCCAGTGGTTCGTGACAGGTCGCTCACCGCTTACAGTTGCGGGGGCAGTTACGGATTTGGCGCCTTTGCGGCTCCTCCTCACCGTATTCCCTTTTCATCCCGTTGGCTTTGGCCGCTCGGGAACCATCGCAGCTACCCAATCTGAAAGGGGCGGGGCGGTCAATAGGGTTTCGCGGGCCTGTGGTGAGTGTCGTTGGGCTAGATGTGCGGCTCGGGTGTCACCGGCTGTCAACTTCAAAAAGGATTTCGTCCTCGAAAATGACCGCCGACCCTTGCGCTGGGGAGGTGCCGTCATGCGTCCAGAAACCAAAAAGAACTGCCTCATTCTCAAGGCGGAACTGGGCGCGCTCGGTGCAGCGCGACGTGTTCACGATCCGCCAACGTTGGCAGGCTTCAATCCTGCTCAAGAGCAACTCATCCAACCTGCTGTTAATTTCCGTCTCCCAACGGGGCAAGCTTGTCTCAAAGGCAGGGGAAAACAGGCCACGGCGATTGTTTGTCGACGCATACGAATAGCGACAGGGAAGGGTGGGGATTTCGACCTGCATGACCGAGAGACCGGCAAAGCCGGGATCATCGCTTTCAAGCGGTCCGAGGTGGTACAGCGTGACCCCATTGAGTGTTTGAACCACTCTGCCTGATCGGGGCGCACCGCTGCAGTCTTCAACCACCGTGATCTGCCCATTCTCGCCAAGTGCGATTGGGGTCGTGGGGGCCTCAGATGTGTCAGCGCGAGAGGTCGTGCTTACGCCGTCCGAAATACAGGCGCTGAGAACGGTCAAGGCAATAAAAAGCAAGACCGCTCGAGGGCCTGCGCGCTGCTTACGGGCCTGGTCTGACATCCGGCCCTTCCGCGCTGTCATGGCGTCATTGCCGCACAGCATTGGACAACGAAACGGTTGTTGCAAGGAGATGTCCCAAAACGACAGAAGCCTCAGCATTTAACGGCCAAGGCTTTGGTCATTTTGGCTCCGGCGGTAGGGATCGAACCTACGACCAATTGATTAACAGTC
>JAHDFG010000248.1 GCA_020628265.1 Pseudooctadecabacter sp.
CAATCGTGCCGATGTTAACGTGCGGTTTTGTACGTTCAAACTTTTCCTTAGCCATGCTTTTGGCGCCCTTTTATTGGAAGACCCCGAGCCCAATGCCGGCAGCCTTGTTCAACATCGCGGGCGATGTATTGCGGATTGAGACGGAAATCAAGGCATTCCGGCGCCTGTTCCCTTATCCGGTTTCCGCAGAGAATGTACCTTCGGGGGCTGTTTCCTGTGGCGCGATCAGTTCGGGATTGTCGCGCAGCACGTTGCCCTCAAGAATCGTATCGTCCTCGGGCAGGATTTCCGGTGTTCCGCCAAACCAGTCAGCGTTTTCACGCATGGTGCGTTCAATGGCGCGGGCTGCGTTGAACGATAGTCCCTCCATCTGCTTTTCGGCGGAACGGGTGTAGCCGGATCCGAGAAACGGGATCGTGCAGCAGGGTTCGAAGACCGTCAGCTGGATGGCTTCGTCGTTGAGTTTGGTCTGGGTCGAATCGTCAAAGAAGTTGACCGAGAAGATCAGGACGGAACGCGGGGAGTAAACCAACGGGATACCCGGATAAGCCAGCACGTAGCCTTCTACAGCAACACCGATATGGTAGAACTTGTCGCCGAAAAAACGGGTTTGGTTGAACCGGTCGTCCACAGCAGCGACCATCGCCGCTTGCCATTCATCGTCCGTCACCGTGCGCGAAAACGGGCCTTGAACCGGTTCATTGACCACAGCGATGTTGTGGCCAAGGCGGAAGTCGCCCAGCGGATCAGGCATGACAGTCAGGTCGTCGCGAATACCGCCACAAGCAGTGAGGACGAGCAAACCGATAAGCGCCAAAACTGTCCGCATCTTCAGGGTCCTTTCAAACAGGCAGGTTGGCCGCACGCTAGCGCAGCAGCGTCTGGCCCGCAATCAGTCGCAAATGGATTGCAGGGCAGCCCATTCTGTTTCCGTCAGAACTGGGCGGAATTCCGCGCCCTCCGGTTCCGCAATACGGGATGCGGCAATCCTGTCGCCCATCTCGGGGTGGGAATTGAAGTGTTCAAGAATACCGGCTTCACGATTGCCGCCCCCGTGCAAGCGGTCCAGCCTTTCAAAGAGTGTTGCAATTGCGGACGGGGGCAGATCGACCGCCAATAGGGCTTCATGGGCAAAAGTGTCGGCTTCAGCCTCTGCCTCTTTGGTGTAGTCCGCACGGATGATCTGTTCGGCAAGGAAAAGGACCACAGCGCCGCCCGCGAAGTCCCCGAACAAAAGGCCAAGCACACCGATAGACCCTGCCGATCGTAAAGCGATGCGGGTCGGGTCGCGAGCTACGACATGGCCGATTTCATGCGCGAAAACGGCGGCAACTTCTTCGGGTCGGCCAGCCTCCTCCAGAAGGCCGCGGAACAGGACAACGTAGCCGCCTGGCAATGCGAAGGCGTTGACCATCGGGTGATCCAGAACATGCACGGTCAGCGGGGTTTCCAGCGTCATCGGCGCAGTCAGCCGCTCTTCCATTTTGGCGAGCGCGGCCAGACCGTCGGGAGCCTCGCAAATCGGAGTCCCCATGAACCCTGTTTCATCCAAGGCCGAGCGGATTTGTTCAAACGTGGCATCGCCCAGCGCCTTTTCGCCCTCGGGCGGTAGGTATTCGGCTAGCCTGTCGGCCATCACCGGCACAAGAACGAAGATAATGAGTGCGACCGAGGCCACGGCGGCCATGGCCCAAAGGGCCAACCGCCCGCGCCGCACATGGCTGGCATAACGACCGATACGCTTGGCACGGGCACGCAACAACAGATGGTCATCGGGGTCCGTCAGGATCAACCGCGCAGTGGCATCAGCGACCGACCGCAAGACCATGACGTCCTGCCCTGCCTGATCCCGTACTGCGCGGATGTCATCATAATCCCAACGAACCGGATCCGCGCCCAGATGAAGGTGCAGCGCGCCTGCTTTGTCGTCGTAGGAAAACCGAACCTGCTGTGGCACGGCATGGTCGCCATCCAGCCAGATACCCTGCCCCTCGACTGCAGTGCGCACACCTTGGGCGGCCGTTGGCCCGCCGACTGTTATGACGGTCCGGTCGGTCAAATCGCACCCCAAAGATCGAGCGCCTCGGCGAACCCTTCAGCCTCGGCAAAGTCGTCGCGCTGCTTCTGGCTGATCTGGGCAAGCTGGTCCGCATTTACGATCACCAGCGTCTGCGCATAGTGTCGCCAGACCGGCATCGTCACAAAACAGTGGCGCAAGACGGACCACATCAACAGGACCGCAAAATAGGCGATCACGCCAAGGATCGTCCAAACGATGACAGGCAGGCCGTAGATCATCAAAGCCTCACCGCCCTGCCCGATCTGCGCACGGAACCTTTCGGCTTCCACTGCACCGATCACCGTCAGGATCGGAAGCAAGGGCAGCGCAATAACCATGCAGGTTGCCAGATAGCCAAATCCGTAAACCCGCAAGAGCGTCCCATAGCGCGGGGTCGCCTCAAGGCTGATATCGCCCGCAGTTTTGTGGTTGGCCAGCAAGCGTGTGCTTTCGACCGAGTAGTGAATCACGCCAAGAATGAACCAAGGGACAGCTATCACGTAAAGCAGACTGGCCCCGACAAGGCCTTCGACCAACCAATACGTTGCGGATGCCATGATGATTGCGGGGATTGCCACGTGGACGAAGGCGGGCAGCAACATAGTCCATGTCCCGCCCTGATGCAGTTGAGCCGACCCATAGACCGTGCGGTCCGTTGTGTACTTTTCCAGATAGAAGGTCTTGCGCGGCCACAGAAGGCCCAGCGACAGCAGCGTCAGCGACCAGTGCCACAACGCCCGCGCAGCATAGCCCCATGCACCGGGCAAAAGTCCAAAACGAACCCCGCGCCAACGGGTGCGCGCCAACACATAACGGCGGGCGCGATACCGTCCGTAGAACCACAGCGGAATCAGGCCGATCAGGCTGGTGGCATAGGCGGTGATGTTGGACGCAAAAAGCGACAGGCTGGCGAACATCAGGATCAGGTTCACGATCCCGATGTAGAACGCCATGATCACAACGACCATGAAGAACCCCAACAGCTTTTCCAACGGGTCGCCCACGTATTCCATGGGCAGGCCGCCGGGCCGGATCGCGGACCAGTACCAGCGGCGCAGGCGGGTCTTCATCCAGAACCGGTAGAAGCCGAGGGTCAGGACCGTTAGTACGGACGTTTTCAGCGCGATGCGAAACAGCGGCGCTTTGGTGCCGACGAACTCCGTCCGGAGTGAGGAGGCCGTCGTATCCGTCACGTGAACCGGTTATCCCTTGGGAACCCACGTGGTGCCATGCGGCCCGCGCTGGCCCTTTTGGCCGTCCATTCCGTCAGCTCGGTTTCGGTGCGGGTGCG